>JAATVK010000181.1 GCA_014523485.1 Nitrososphaerales archaeon TH5894 | reverse complement strand
ATAAATAATGAGTTCCTTTTGAAGTCACTTTATAAGTCTGTGTGTCAGAATAATATTCAAGTAGCTCTTTTTCTAGTAATAATGCAAGATATTCTTTCAACTGAGAATAAGATAAGAATGCACTATACATAATTTTGGTTGCTGTAATTCCATTACTGTTTCTGCTATTTGCTACCGATTCTAGTATGAACGCTATGATTTCATTTCTGCTTCTATTCTTCATGTTTATTAATATTTACATCCATATGTTAAGATTAAGAAAGAATTAATTTAAAAAAATAGAGAGAATATGGATTTTTGAAATTCTACAAGAAGTATATGTAATATAATAGAAAGTATTGAAGATATTAAAGTATTATAGTAATTTTTTTTATATTTAATTAAAATTATGAATTGAGATATAGTATTGATATAAATAATACATTATAGTAAATATAGTGAATATTTCCTCAAGTTTGGCGTAAATTAAATTAAATATAATAATTACAATTGCATTTAACAATGCTATTTGTGTTTATTTCTATCATTTTTTTTATTGTTATTATCATCTATAGAAAATGATAAATTTGCAATATTAGACTTTGATCCATTATATATCATGTATATGTCCAATAATATAGTTCCGTAAAATTGAATTTTGGGATTAATTATCCATGAATAGTTATATAATTGATTATTAGTGATATTAATAGAAAATGATTCTGCAATTCCTGATAAATATATTATATTACCTTCTATTTTAGCATCAATTATCTTATTATTAGAAGTATCTTGTAAAAAAAAACCTATTGTTTGTTTATTATTATTATTAATAATTTTTTTTTCTAATTGAATATCTAATGAAAGATTTGAATTAATTTGTGAAACTTCTATTAATTCTCCTTTAGATTCAATTGTCATTAATGAAGAAGCAACTACTATTAATATAGAATATATAATCCAGAAAGGAGTCAATATATTTAATTAGTAAAAATAATGATGCTATAAATCTTAGGATAAAACCAATAATTACGTTAACATGCGTTTATGGAAATATTTGTAGATCATTTTCCTATCTTATATATTTATATTATTATTCTCTAAAATTAAAGTTGTGGGCAACAACGTAGGATGAGTTATAATATCAAGAAAGAACATGTTTTGACTTAGCAATTCTACAAATAACATCACTGTACTTTTATTCTGTAGAAATCTCTTATTCGTAGGAGTTGTGATCCATTCCTTCTTTTTTCTATACCGCATCATATTAGTAACTAAAATTGGTATCCTTAAAGATTGACAGAGTTTCAATAATATCATTAAAAAATTTGAAAGAGTATGTTGAATAGTGGAAATTCCTTTTAAGGATTCTATATCAATTTTTTTATAATATAAATTATAGAAACTGTTTAATGAATCAATTATCAATAATGAGGAATTTGAAATATTAGAAATTATTTTGGTTATTAATGACTCCAATTCCCCTTCATTTGGTGTAAACAAAGATATATCATTAATGATATAATTTTTTATTAAATTTGATTTAGTATATGCAGTATAAGTTGTATCAAAATCTAGATAAGTTGTTTTTCTAAAATAAGAGGTAATGGTTGATGTAAAACAAAGCTTAGCATAAGGATTATAAAATAATAATGTGTTTAATCCGCCAATAGTTAACAGATCACATAAAATATTGTGCAACTAACATAATTAAATATGTTGAATATATAAAATATAATATTGTTAGATGACATTAAACAAAAAATTATTAAGGATTTTCCAATTACTATGAGGAAAATTTATCTAAATAATGGTTCAATTGCTCCATTATCTCTTTCTTCTATAAAATCTATTACAGATTTTCTCATAAAATATTCTGAACAAGGCCCAGACTCAGATGATTTGTCAAAGTATATGGAAAAATTGATGGAAGAAACTCGGTTAAGGATAAAACACTTGATAAATTGTAATGCAATAGAAGTAAGTTTTACACAAAGCACTACACAAGGACTAAATCTTGTTGCAAATGGTATAGATTGGAAAAAAGGAGACATAATAATTCTTAGAGGAGGAAGACATGAACATTACGCAAACTATTTTCCATGGTTATATGTAGCTAAGCGAAAAAAATTAAAAATAAAAGTATTAAAAATAGATCCAAATGGATTTTTTGATATAAATGAATTAGAGAAATTAGCTAAATTAAAAAAATCTAAATTAATAATTCTGAGTCATGTATTATATAATAATGGTTCTATAATGCCTGTAGAAGAAGTTGGAAAAATTGCAAGAGAAAATAATTTACTTTATTGCATTGATTCAGCCCAATCTGTTGGTTCTATAAATGTAGACATTAAAAGAATTGGATGTGATTTCATGGCATTCCCTAGTTTTAAATGGATTTGTGGCCCATTAGGGATAGGAATATTTTTTTGTAGTGAAAAATCTAAAGATATTTTAATTCCAGATAGCATAGGAGGAGAATCTGGACAGATTATTTCAGATGATTCTTTAGTTCACAATGATATTCCACAAAAATTTGAAACAGGATTTCGTAATTATCCTGCCCTAGCAGGTTTAGAATCATCGCTTAGATATATTTTAAGAATAGGAATGCATAAAATAATTTCAATAAATTCGAAAACTTCATCGATTTTACGAAATGAGTTAGTTAAAATAGATGGTATTGATATTCATGGAATAAATGATGAAAACCTGCGTAATTCAATAGTTTCTTTTTCTAGTCCAAAAATTGAATCTAATCTGTTAAAGGTAAAACTTGAAAAAGAGGGAATTATTATGGCTGAACGAGATTTACTGAATGGAAAAAAAATAGTTAGAGCATCTCCACACTTTTTCAATAATGAAGAAGAAATAATGAAAACAATTAGAGTAATAAAAAATATTTTGGAGCATACATAATTGTTAATTTATATCTTTATCTCCCTGACCTTCAATTACCATCATAGTTAAGGTTGATCTAACTTTATCTATTCTTCTAACATTCCAGGTGACAACTTCACGCAATTTATCCATCGAATCAGAACGGATTCTAACTATAATGTCATATACACCAAATACACCACTTACTTCAACAACTTCTGGTAATTTCTTTAATTCCTTAATGATATCATCTTCAGATCCTAGATCACAATTTATTAAAACATATGCAGTAGGCATTACAAGATATTATAATAGTGATCTATTAATCCTTTTAGTTTAAATATCTCTGTATATATCTTTAATGGCTATTCACAATTAGTATTTATTTTTTAAAATATTAATGGCAGATATACAATGACTTTATTTATTACAACAAATTTAAGTATTAATTTACTACAAATTAAATAATATTGTTAAAGATCAATGGCTCTTTTGGAGAAGGAGGAGGACAAATACTTAGATCTACTATATCGCTTTCAGTACTTTTACAAAAGCCAGTAGAAATATACAATATTAGATTAAACAGACCAAAAAGTGGATTGCGAGCTCAACATATACATACAATAAAAGTACTCGCAGAGATTTTCAATGCTAGAGTTGAAAATCTCATTCTTGGAAGCCAAATTCTGCGATTTACACCCAATCCAGATGAAAGTTATTTTGATTGTATTTCTAAGTCAATTAAAGTCGATATAGGTACTGCAGGAAGTATATCTATGGTATTACAGGCCTTAATTCCATCCGTAGCTTTATCTAAAAAATTACTTGATATACAAATTATCGGTGGAACAGATGTTAGAATGAGCCCTACAATTGATTATATAAGATATGTATTCTCTGAAGCCTATAAAATTATGGGAATAAATTTCAATATTGATGTAATAAGAAGAGGATATTATCCAAAAGGAGGAGGAATTGTTAATGCAAAAATATTTCCTTGTAAAAACTTGGGTTTAATCGACCTTATAGATTATCAAAGAATTGATCCTAAAATTGTAGGAATTTGTTCTAATCTTCCACGACATGTATTAGATCGTCAAATATCTTCAGCTATATTGACACTGGAAAGAGATGGTTTATCCTGTAATAGCTATGTAGCATCTATCGAAAATGCTATTTCCCCTGGAGCCTCGATTTTAGTTTATTCTAAATCTGATTTCGGACCTTATATTGGAGGAGATTCCATAGGAAAAATAAATAAATCTGCAGAATATGTAGGAAAAGAAGCTTCAACTAAGTTTCTAATGAACTATAATAAAAAAGTAGCTGTTGATCAATATCTTGCAGATATGTTAGTAATACCTGCAAGTTTAGCGAATGGTAGATCAAGATATTTAATAGGAGAAGTTACTGAACATTTAATGACAAACCTTTATATTATAAGCAAAATAGTTGGATGTAGATATAGTATTATACCACAAGGCAAAAATCATATTGTCAATATTGATGGAAATCCATGTTTAAATAATTAGAATTAATAAGTTAAATGAAATAGTTTAATTGCTGCTATTATGATTGTCATAAAGATTATTAGTTTCCTAAAATAAGAATAAATTAATATATCTTTGAATTTCCTTTATATTTTTACACTAGAAACTGAAGTAAGGAAAAAAATTTATCAATACTATATTTGTGGCAGTGCTGAATATAAATTAATTAAATATTTAAAAAAATTTGAATAAAATAAAACTACTATGTTCAAAGTTATTTTAATTCGTACATTGCAACAGATAATTTAAAAACTAAATTATCATCAGTTAAATTTGCAATTGGTAAAAAATATTCCTGGGTTTCTTTTTTGAATCGTTGTATCTTGTCTTTGCGAATAGAATTCTTTAAAATTCTAATACTATCCAATCTATTTGCTAGTATAAGATATCTTACAATTCGGGAACTTTTTAAAACTAGCTTACAATACTCATTGGATTCCATCTCCTTTATGTTAAATTTAGTTGTAGATAAAATTAAATTTAATGCTTTTTCTCCAATCGTCTTTTTAAGAAGGTCTTCCTTAAAAGTATTTGTATAGGTCTTTTCAAAGGCATCATGAAGAATAGCAGCGATTATAACATCTCTATCCTTTACTTTTAATTCATTAGCGAGAATCAATGCAACTCTAAGAGTATGATTTATGTACGGTTCAGATTTTATGTTATCATAGAGTTTTCCTCTATGAATAACATATGCAATACTAAATGCTCTAGTTATTGCTACAACATCATCAATTGAGTCTTCAAATAATTTTAATAATCTAATAAAATTCAATTTAGTAGAATCATACATACGCGATTTCATCATATTATATTCCACCTACAAATGTGCACAATATATAAAATAACTATAAAATTTTAACTAATATAGCTTTTGATAAAACTAACGAAAATCATAGGATATGTAATACAAATATTATAATTCTATTATAATATCTGTGACAATTAAATAAAATATATTAATAAAATTTGTTTATGTTTATATTTTATACTTTAGATGGTATAATTCACAATTAATATAAATATGAAAGTACTTTACTTTTAAAATGGTGATAAACTAGAATGATTTACTAGTTTCGATATAGGAATGAATGACTAAATATATTATATATTAAAATTATTAATCATTATTATATAATTAGATATTTTATAATTACAGAATCAACTGACCTAATTTGTCAAACTGGTTGTATTTGTAACTATATAATATAAAAATAAGAAAGAATAGTTTGATAAACTAAATGGTGACTCCCATACATTAGATATAATCATAATAACGTAGTATTAATTTTAAGGAGTTTCTGATTGAGTTTGCTCTACTAGACTCTCTACTGGACTCTCTACTGGACTCTCTACTGGACTCTCTAGAACATTTTCTGATGATTTTTCTAGTTCATTAATTTCTGTTGCTTTTCTTTTTGCTGGTGTTGTTGCTTTCTTTGCTGGTGTTGTTGCTTTTCTTTTTGCTGGTGTTGTTGCTTTCTTTGCT
>JAATVK010000180.1 GCA_014523485.1 Nitrososphaerales archaeon TH5894 | reverse complement strand
TGAATTTATAAAGGGTAGAATTTCCAGTAAACATCTTCTGTTAATCATTATCAATTTATTATCTCAAAGAAAATCTGCCTTCTCTTTATATAATTTGACCGCAGCAGAAATAATGGATGTCTTAACTGAAGAACATATGATAGAATCAGATTCTACAATATCGAAAGTATTAGATATCTTCAAAAAAACAGGATTTGCATTTTTGCCTATTGTAAAAAAAATAAACTACGACAATTTGAATTCTTACAAGATGTTATCTTATATAACTGTTAGAGATTTTTTGCAGTTCTTTTTGAAAAAGAAAAAAGAACAGAGGAATTCTGATATTGATAATTCTTGCTTGAAAGAGATAATAGATATGCCAATAAAAGAAGTTTCTTCGAAATTGATATCTATTTCTAAAAATTCACTTCTCGTAGATGTTATAAATATGATGTTAAGTAAAAAAATAAGGAATATAGGAATATTAAACAACAATTCAAAGCTTATTGGCATCTTGAATGATAGAAATATTCTAGAATTGATAGTAAGATCAAAGGATAAGTTTACCACTACTACTGATGACAATAACTACCTTGATATACATTCTAAATTAAATGCCCAAGTAAGAGAATTTAAAGAATGTACACTTGAAGATTTAGAAGTTTTAAATAATTTTAAACTCATGCGAATGTTTGAAATAAAAGAGGATATTAGTCTAAGTAAGGCTGCAAATCATTTAAAGAATTTAAAACACTCTTATCTTCTTTTGGAAGGAAAAGATCGAATAGTTACTCCTTGGGATCTCGTTATGAAAACCTTAAGCTAGAATCTAATAAGAATATCTTTTCGTCTATTATGCAATTAACATATTATCTATTTTATGGAATGTAAATGGACTAAAGAGTTACTCAGAGTTACTCTTTTTGATAGATTAAATAGTAAAGGCAAAAACAAAATAGCATAATTTCTAAAATTTTAGCGATGAGGTTTGTTCCTAGTAAGAAGCTAGCAATAATAACTAGAATTATTATATGAAAACTGTATTTGTAGCGCCATTTTAATGAAGAACGTTACAGGGTGTAAACGATTTAATAAATTCTAATACACTGACCCTTTCTCAAAAATGAGCTTTTTAGTTATGTTTTACTACATTTGTTTAGTTAATATTATAATAAAATATACATTTGCTGTCGAGATAAATAGATACATCATAAGTGAACTTATGGATAGTTACGATCTTTACTTGGGTTAATATACAATATATACAAAGTTTCATATGAATTAGATAAATACCAATATATTGATTAAAATTCAAGGGTAGTTGTTGTCGGACGAGGCAAAATTTAAAAATATACTTGTTCCCCTAGACGGGTCAGAGCATTCTATAAAAGCATTGGAATATGCTTCTATAATGGCGAAAGGATTCAATTGTAAATTAAGAGTATTATATGTTGTACCCTCTTCGATAAGATACAATCTTTTTTTGAATAAAGAAAATGCTGAAATTAATTCTCCATTTAATCAAATTATACAAGTTTCATATATTGAAGCACAGAAGTGGTTAAGAGATATTACGAAAAAAAGAGATATAGAAATAGTAACAGAAGTGATTATTGCTGAAGAATCGATTGTTTCAGAAATAATTGAATTTGCAGAACGAGAAAAGATTGATTTAATAATTATGGGAACCAGAGGTAGAACAGGTTTTAAAAAAATATTTTTGGGAAGTGTTGCATCAGGGGTTGTAAATTTTGCTCATTGTCCTGTTTTAGTTATAAGATAAAATATTATCAAATCTGATGGTAAGAACCCTGCAGATTGTAAAATTCTTAAATTCAACTAAATATTCTCATGTATTATAGATCCCATAAAGTGAAATTTGTAACTGTCAAAATAGTATATATCCTATTGATATATCAAATAATATATATATATATCAAGAACTTTCTATGAAATGTGACCTGGGATATCCTGCGTTTTGGTCAGTTTGTACATTGTATAAAAAAAATTGAGGTTTAATGGCTGCCAACATTACAGCACCATTAAATTCTAATAGTTTCAAATGAATATCACTGACACTTTTCATTACCTCTAATGATTTATAGTTTGGTCTGGAAACCATAACAAGTAAGTCATTGAAGGAACGTATATGACTTGAAAAGTTGATAATGGCTTTTTGAATATCTAAAAGCTCGTTTTGATATTGTAATTCTACAAAACTAAAGTCAACCGTGACAAGACATCCATCAGTTCTAGTTCTTAACTCTTCGTATTCCCTTTCCCACATGTTGAAAGTATTGATAAAATCACCTTCTATTCCTGGTATGATATATGAAGGCATTTGTTCACTATGTTTCTTAGCCTTTTTAATTTCATTACTACTCCCCATTATTTTGAAATATTTATTTAAGAATTTTTGATTAACAAATGGAGTAATATAACGGGTAACTGCTAAGGTGTGCTGATCCCATGCTGAGATTACCAGTGCGCCATAATTCTGGGAAACAAAATTTAACACAAGTGGAACAAAAATAGGTACAAACGCAAATCTATCTACCTCCTCTTCTATCTCTAACGATATTATACTTCCTTTTTTAAAACCTCCTTGTAATTTATTGTCTAATCTTTGATTTCCGGTAGAAAAGATTTTCTCTTTATGAGATAAGAAAATAAAATTATTTTTTTTATCGAAATTAATTTTATGGGACAGAGACGAAAATGTTCTAAACATTCCATCAGCTAAAGTAAATGCTATTTTCGATCTATTTATCCCCGTTCCTTTGAGTTTATAAATTTGCATTTCTCGTAGACGATATGATTTATAAAAAGATTGATCAAGAGTAATGATCCCATCGATTAAATTATCTATATCGGTATTATTCATATCTTCAGTCAAAAAAATGATAAAACCTCCATTTTTATCTATTAAGGAAGATAATATTTTTTGTGTTCTTATAATATCATTATTGTCAAGTTCTTTTGTTATGTTATCCCATATTTCTAATATTATAAATGGTCGTGGTTTTTCTTTTAAAGGTATAAACGGATCTTCAATTTTTTGAATTCTGTTAGATAACGTATTCATTATAGTATTTAATATGATTGAAGCTTCGGATAATATAAAATCTGGATTGGTGTTGATAGAAATTATGTTATATGATTTCAAGACCTTCTTCGTCCAAGGAAATCTACTATGAAGATTATTTAGTGAAATATTTCTAGTAATGAATATTACTTCAAATTTGTCCAAGTGACTTTTTGCTATTTCTAAAGCTAAGGTTGTCCTACCAGTACCAGATTTCCCTCTAATTACCAATGATTGATTTTCATTTGTAATAAATCTATGAATATCTTCTAGACCATAATCAAAGTCTATCAATTCCATATAATGAAATTATTCCAAAAGTAATAAAACTTTTAATTTTGAAATGTGGTATTTTTTCTAATTTGAAATGTATATTGGATAAATTTCCCCTGTTTCAAATAACATAAATTTGTCTTGGATAGGAAATCTTTCTTTAATACTATCGTTAAGATATCTAAAAACATTATCACCTATTATTATATTGTTTGGTGGTGCCTTGCTCATGATTTTAGCTGCTCTGCTTATAACATGGCCTAATAGATCGGGTTCAGGTCCAAGTATTATTATCTGATTCTCACCAGCATCAATGGCAATTCGACTTTTTAGTTTTGGATATCCGTTTTGAAAAAGAATTTCATTGATGGATTCATTTAACAATTTGTGCATATAAAAGGCGCATTGTATAGCATGTTCGTATAAATTTTCTCTAGATAATTTCGATCCTTCTGGAAAAAAGCCTATAACTGCATCTCCAGCATATTTTAACACGTAACCAAAATATCTTGATATGCATATAGAAATTTCTTGACAAAATATCCTAATGATCATAGATAATTCTTCAGGATTAAGTATTGCTGTTAGTGCTGTAGAACCAACTAAATCTATATAAAGAATTAGCATATTTCGTGGCTCGTTCTGGTTTTCGACAAGAAATTTATGTGATAAATAGGATAAAAATGTTTGTGCGTATGAATCCTTGGTATTTTTATGAAGATCTTTTAATGTGTTGGAAACTCTTTTGCGACTAGTATTAATCATTCTTTGTATTTCTATGTTGGATAGTTGATATCTAGGTCCTATGTTACTAAAAAGATTACCAAAAACATTTTCAGGTACAAAAACCTGTTCTCTCTTGTCATAAAATCCAGATTGTCCATCAATTGTTTGTTCTTCAAATCTTTTTTTATCTAGTAAAGATCTGAAATCCGTAGTAAATTCATGGGTACTAGTCATTAACTCTTATCTTGTATCTTGGGGATATATACAATATTATTATTATTGTTAATATGTATTAGATCAATTTTGATAATTAATGTATCGATAGAGAAAAAAGGAAAAAACAGTTTCTTATTTAATGAACATACATTTATTATAATATCAAAAATTATAAGTTAGTATATATTTAAAAAATACTTACAATTGATAACTTTTTTATAAATAATCACTCTGTGTTAAGTTAAGGAAATAGATTTAGCTGTGAATGTCCTAACTCTAATCTATTATGACCAGTAGATTATTTGAAAGAAATAGAACATCACAGCTAAATTTATTTTCTTAATTAACACATCCAAGGAACTAAATGGTGTTTATTTATATTATAGTATTTAATAAATAGATTGCATGGAAAAAAAATTGTCAAAGATTCTTGTTGCTATAGATGGTTCTCATGCATCTTTTGATGCAGCGGATTATGCAATAATGTTAGCTAAACAACATAATTCACAACTTGTTTTATTGCATGTTTTACATCCTATAGAATATTATTCATCTTTACAGTTTTTTGAAGTCAAACAACCGCAAGATTCAAGTGTGTTAATAGAACAAGCAAAGAAAGAAGCAAATAAATGGTTTGATGACATTAAGAAAAAGATAGTAGAAAATACATTAAAAAAACCAATAAAAATTGAAACTACTATTATTGTATCTACAACAACAGTTGATAGTATTTTAGATTATGCTGAAGATAAAGAGGTAGATTTAATTGTAATAGGAACAAGAGGTCGATCTCGTATTAAAAAGCTATTGCTAGGAAGCACTGCTTCTGGTGTTGTAACATATTCATCGTGTCCAGTTACTGTAGTTAAATAAAATTTCAGATTTATTATATCATGCATAGTATGCATGAAAAAAGAATTTATCAATTTCCATTAGGATGGTCTTGACTATATACACTAACATATGTTTTACCTAATTCCATAGGTTATATTAAATCCATTATTGTTTTTTCCGCTATTGTACCTTCAAGATCTGTATTAGTAATATTTCCACTAGTTAAAACACAGTTTATTTCAATAATTTCTAATATTTTTTGATATAACCAAACCCTTGTATCTTATGAAATGAATTCAAAATATTTTTTGATTAAATGGTTTTATTCAACCTCTTCTTCTTTTGGGAAATCTCTTTTTTCCATATGTTCTGTTACTATATGCCTTTGTCTTTCAGCCATATCATCAAAGTGTATTTTGCAGTCTTTACATTCAAGAAAATCTGGTTTGTTAGTATTATGAGAAACCATTAATTTATCTTGGTCATTAAAGATAATAATAGTTTAGAACACTATATTTAAAATTAATAAAATAATACTATAATGTATTTCAAATATGAAATCATCTATAAATGTTAATGATAGATTATCTGTAGATTACGATAGTTAATGTCTTGTTTCATAACTTACATCGTCATGCAAGATAATTAGCGGACGTCAAAACACTCACACCTTTTCGAAAGTTATAAGAATTTTGTTCAAGTGGCGAAGTATTGCCACCAAAAGATTCTTCGTCAAATTAATGAATATCTCAAATGTCCAAGTCAGGTCGAGATGAAGAAGATGTGAGAGACGCCTTGGTGAAGGACTATGGGACAGCATTAAGGGAGAGCACTTTGTTGACTACTTTCAGTGGATTATTGTTCGGTTTTTTCCTGAACATATCTATTACTTCGGCCAAACAGTTCACCTTCTCATATAAAATAATAATACTGATAGCATTATTTAATATCATGATAGCCATGTGTCTGTTTGTTATGCCTGTAATATACCATCATATAGAATTTCCTTATCGTGACGTAACAAAATTCATAAGAAGATCTCATCGGTTTATAGTATTTGGCTTTTTGCCTACAGGTATTTCCTTATACCTGGGCATGGTACTAGCCTTCTCCCAAATAATTAATGACTACGCGTATCTTGTCGCAGTAGTACCTTTCTTACTCGTCCTAGTGCTGTTTCAAATGAGAAAATAGGGCTGAGCCTAGTTGGACATCATAATTGATTTTACGAGGTTAAGTTCATCCACTAATTATTCAACAACTTGCCCTTCAGCGTACCTAATAGGTTAATGCACTATTAGACTCAATAAATGACCAACGCCATATGAAACTATTGCAGCAATTCCGCCTATGATTAATGTGTTTAAACCCGATCTAATAACAGGTTTTGCAAAACCTTTCTCATGATACGACCAATCAAAAAGAATGAAGTTGCAGTAGCTAGCGCCGAATACAAAAAAGTATTACCACTAAACAGGTTCAAGCCTAAAGCATAAACGAAAAGGAAGGGAACTAGTGGAATTATGCCTATTACATTAAAGCCTACAAATGTATTAACAGCATTATTCAGGGATTGATTTTGCTCTCAATTGAACCTGTTTTAAATTGATAATTATTTAATAGTAATTTAAATTCAGTGATAAAAATAGATTATAATATTTGTTTTCTTTCTAATTGTGGAATTCTTTTAATTAAAACTAATAGTTGATCAGATAGATATTTTACAAAAACTTTATTTCTATGAGTCACTATGAGACTTTATGAATCCGACGAAGAATCGGATTCGATGTTAGCATTCCAATCCCGCCTCCGGCATTAAATTCTCTTAATTTCAATCTCCCCAAAAAAATATATGAAAAAGTATAAACAAACACACAGAAAATTTAAAATCTGAAGCGGGTGATAGAATTGGAATGACTCCCACGAATTGCAAAATATACTACTCTCTCATTAAAGTGAAATAAAATGTTATGAAAATTAGGGTTGAGAATTCTAAGAAGAGACATTATGCTACATGTTAGGCATTAGCACTAACTTTTTCTAGAACATGTATATAATTGGATAAAGTTATTCATCTACTTGTATTATACAACTATTAGAAATAAAACACTATTTGTGAATAGAGGTGAATTCATCTTAGGTTAACGGACCCTACTTTTGGCTATTAAGATAGAATTTATGCCTTTGATGATTATGTATACAAAATCAATCTACCTTATTTCATGTATATAGTTAGATACAATTTTTTATTCTATATACTATTGTGTTACAACAGATAATGATTTTAATTTGAGTTTAACGGAGGTGAAGTTATATAAACTAAATTGAGCCAAAATTTTTTTGAATACTACAGACGATTAATTACTACCATAAGTAGCAGAAAGTCTATATCACAATTTAAAGCTTTATCATTCAGATAATAAATTGATTAAAAAAGAAAAGAGATATTTAGAGGTATTATTCTCTAAATAATACAATCTTGAGCTTAGAAAGTACTAAAATTTCTAATTTTATGTCAAGTAATGTGAAGACAAGTCAATCAACAAGATCACTATTCCAAATATGTCAAATTATGAAAAATAATAATATCGGCAGTCTTATAGTAGTAAATGATTCTAATGATCCTGTTGGAATAATCACAGAAAGAGATATAGTCTACTGTATTGCGCAAGAAGAAGCTACTTTACAATTACAAGCACAAGAGGTAATGACTTCTCCACTAATTACAATTAAAGATACAAATTCTTTAATAGACGCCTTACAAATTATGCATTCACATAACTTTAGAAGACTACCTGTAATTAATAATGAACAAAAACTAATTGGAATAATTACTGATAAAGATATATTTAAAGCGATTCTGAGTAGTAAAGACTTGTTGTC
The DNA here is from genome assembly GCA_014523485.1 of Nitrososphaerales archaeon TH5894. Taxonomy (GTDB): domain Archaea; phylum Thermoproteota; class Nitrososphaeria; order Nitrososphaerales; family Nitrososphaeraceae; genus TH1177. The sequence goes on along the minus strand of JAATVK010000180.1, from coordinate 2,336 downwards.
TGATTATTATGACAATAAAGAGTTTGAACCTTCTTATTCTATTTTGGAAGAATTTCGAGGTCGCATTTTTGAAACTCTTTTTAAACCTTGATTATTTTCCATTTTTTTACTTTATATCCAAACAATCCAATTCAGTATATATTTATAAAAAATAAAAGTTTGAGATTTTATTGAGAAAGCAATGAAGATATGTCATCTATCGTAATAAAAACAAGATCAAACCTCATAAATTAAGATCCTATCCTAAAATTAACCTCCTATAAACAATTATGCTATTGGCTAGTTGTACAAGACCAAGATAGTTCTCATCTTTCTTTTCATATCTTGTAAATAATTTCCTAAATCTATTGTGCCATGAATTTGTTCTTTCTACCACCCATCTCCTTGTTGGATGTTTATTGTTGTGTTTCTTTTTTTCTCTTCTAAATCGTATGTGAGGAATGTATCCTCTCTTGGTAATTTCTTGTTCTACTTCTTTGGAATGATATGCTTTATCAAGGCATAGATTCTCCTTTTTCATTTTGTTCTTGTTTTGTATTGTTGATTTTGAAAATGGTCTTTTGATAACCATGGTATAAACTGTATCAATTGCAACAGTAACATCATGAGTATTTGCAGATGTTATAACAGTGGAAAGGAATACCATCTTTATCTGTAAGAATATGTCTTTAATTCTAATACTTGGATAGACCATTTTGCAAGAATTAGATTTGTAGATCACTACAGTAAACGTATGAATGAAATGGATACCCTCCAAAGGAATATTTACAGACAATTAAATTTAGAACTAAGTAAAAAGCCAGACGAGCAAAACAAAAAATACATTATAGCACTTTCCTCAGAAATAAGACAGAATAACATACACTTATGCCAACTAGGTTTAGGTATGCCTGCTATTTCAAAAATGAAAGAAAAGATTGAGGGAAGAAAACAAAAAATATTAACAATTGCTAATGTTTATCAAAATAGTCATTTGTTACCCTCATGAAAAGAGATAACAGGTATGGATGAAATAGATATTTAATCCATAATTAGAGAAAGAGAAGAAAGGATGAGAGAAGGAGAAGAAATGTACAAAAAACAAATGGAAAAAGCTGTTTTCTTTAATCCTCAATACAACTAATATTTTATTTATTTATTTATTTATTTATCATACAATTCATTTTTTTCTTTTATATTTTTTTTTGATTATCTTTCCAAGAATTTATTTATCAATATCGATATTTGCTATAAAACTTCTTTTTTACTATTTCTCCCATAGCCACATATCCCAAAACAATACCTCCAATAATAACCAAATACAATAATTGTGGAGGAACAAAGCCAAATATTTCACCAATTATTGTATATGGCACAAGTATTACTACTGCAATAATAGCCAAAGTAAAAATAATTAAATATTTACTGGGTCTATTTTTATAAAATTTACCTCTTGTTCTTATTACAAGTACAATTGAAGCAGCAGAAATTACTGATTCTATAAACCACATTGTTCTAAATTGCTCTGTTGATAAATTTAATACTATTAATAGTGTTATAAAAGTAATATAATCAAATAATGTACTTAATAATCCAAAATATAACATAAATTTTTGTATAAACTTAATATCCCATTTCCTTGGTTTTTCAATCATTTCTTTATCTACGTTATCAGTTGAAATTGCCATTTCTGGAATATCTGTTAATAAATTTACTAACAAAACCTGTTTTGGCAATAATGGAAGAAATGATAAAAATAATGACACTCCTGCCATGCTAAACATATTGCCAAAATTGGCACTGGTAGCCATAAAGATATACTTTAGAGTGTTAGCAAAGGTTCTTCTTCCTTCTTCTATCCCTTTTGCCAATACCATCAAGTCTTTTTCTAATAATACAAAATCTGCTGCTTCTTTAACTATATCTGTTGCAGTATCAACTGAAATACTTGCATCTGCAGCATGAAGTGCCGGTGTATCATTTATTCCATCACCCATATATCCTACTACATTTCCTGATTTTCTTAAGGCTAAAATGATCTGTTCTTTCTGATTTGGTTCTATTTCTGCAAAGATATCAACATGCTTTACTTTTTGAGTCAAAGAATGGGAACTCATATGATGCATCTCTTCTCCAGTCATAATTGCAGGATTAGTCAATTCAATTTGGTGTGCTATATATTTGGCCACATATCTATTATCACCACTAATTATTTTGATAGAAACACCAAGTTTTTGAATAGATTTTAATGATTCTGTTATTCCTGATTTTAATGGATCAAAAAATAAAATAAATCCCAAGAATATCATATTTGATTCATCATCTTTGTTAATTAGATATGTATGTGTACTACTATT
>JAATVK010000179.1 GCA_014523485.1 Nitrososphaerales archaeon TH5894 | reverse complement strand
TCTCCTCTCCTTATTTACAACTGGGGAAGGAGACATTTCAATAAGTTTTTGGTGTCTTCTTTGAATAGAACATTCTCTTTCGAAAAGATGTCTACCATTTCCACTAGAATCTCTTATCAATTGAAATTCAATGTGTCTAATATTTGTTAGGTATTTTTCTATAAATAGTGCAGATTTACCAAAGGCTGCTTGTGATTCATTCGACGCTAGTTCAAATTCTTGCCTAAGTTCTTTTTCATTATTTACGAGTCTTATTCCCCGTCCTCCTCCTCCAAAAGCTGATTTTAGCATTACAGGATAACCTGCTTCCTTCGCTATTTCCACAGCTAATTCTAAATCATCAACTACTCCATCACTTCCTGGCACGGTAGGAACTTCGGCTTTTCTCATGATTTCTTTACATTTCATTTTGTCACCTGCTAACTCCATCGCTCTTGCTGTTGGTCCTATAAAAATAATGCCATTTTTCTTACATTCATCTGAAAAAACTTCGTTCTCGGATAGAAATCCATAACCAGGGTGTATAGCATCGGCCCCAGAAGATTTAGCAATTTCAAGTATTTTGTCTATACGAAGATAACTTTCCGAAGCTTGTGAAGGCCCTAGTCTGTATGTTTCATCAGCTCGTTTAACATGTATTGATCTATTATCGTCATCTGAATAAACTGAAATTGATTTTATTCCCAACTCTTTGCATGCTCTTATAACACGGAGGGCAATCTCTCCACGATTTGCTATTAGGATGCTAGAAATCTTTGACATTCTCAAGTTCACCTATAAATTTATATTTCCATGCTTTTTCCAAGGACCTATTTCTTTTTTTCCGGATAATGAGTCAAGGGCACCTATTATCATAGTTCTAGTTTCCATTGGATCAATGACCTGATCAATGATTCCTTTCTCTGCTGCAATATATGGATTAGCAAATTTTTTCCTAAATTCTTCTGCTAATTTCTTTTTAATTGTTTTTGCATCTGGAGAACTCTTAAGTTCTCTTCTATGAATTATTGTAACTGCTGCTTCTGGACCTAAAACAGCAATTTCAGCAGAGGGCCATGCAAAATTAATATCTGTTTTTAGGTTCTTACTCCCCATGGCAATATATGCTCCACCATACGCCTTTCCAATGATACATGTAATTTTAGGTACTGAAGCCTCACAATAAGCATACAATAACTTACTACCATGTCTAATAATACCATTTTGCTCTTGATCGGTTCCAGGTAAATAACCAGGTGTATCAACTAATGTAATAATAGGAATATTAAAAGAATCGCAAAATCTAATGAATCTTGCTGCTTTATTAGAGGAATCAATATCTAAAACACCTGCTAAATACATAGGCTGGTTGGATACAATACCAACGGTTTTACCACCCATTCTTGCCAAGCCTACAACAATATTGGTTGCAAAAGTTTCGTGAATTTCAAAAAATTCTTTATCATCGATTATACTTGTTATGATTGATTTAATATCATATGGCTGATACGGATTTTCAGGTAGCATATCAATTAATGATGGATCCAGTCTATTTGGATCATCATTTGTCTCTAAGGAAGGTGGTTCTTGTAAATTGTTTTGAGGTAAAAACGATATTAATTTTTTAATTTTCTCCATACATTCATACTCATTAGCTGCAACCATATGAGCTACCCCAGATTTTGTTGCGTGTGTAGAAGTTCCTCCGAGTTCTTCAAATGAGACATCTTCACTTAAAACTTCCTTAACCACTTCTGGTCCAGTCACAAACATCTGACCTAGATTTTCTACCATTATAACAAAATCCGTCATTGCTGGAGAATATACAGCACCACCAGCACAAGGACCAATGCTAGCAGTTATCTGCGGAATTATTCCAGAAGCGGTGCAATTCCTGTAAAATATATCACCGTAGCCATCTAAACTCATTACTCCTTCCTGAATTCTAGCTCCACCTGAATCAATAATTCCTATAAGAGGTGCACCTACTTTTATTGCTCTATCCATGATTTTTACAATTTTTTTAGATGCCATTTCTCCCAATGAACCACCCAAAACCGTAAAATCATATGCATATACAAAGATTTTTCTACCTTTAATTGAACCAAATCCAGTTATTACTCCGTCTCCATAGAATTTTTGAGTTTCAGGATCATCACTTCTATGAGTCACATATTTGTCCAATTCGATAAAACTCCCTTCATCAAGAAGAAGATCGATTCTTTCTCTCGCCGTAAGCTTTCCTTTAGAATGTTGAGCATCAATTCTTTCTTTACCACCCCCAGATTCAGCTAAATTTTTCAATTCATATAGTTTCTTTAACTTATCTTCGTGCATGGCTTCAGCATTTATCCCGATTATCTAGTATATATGTATAACAAAAAATACTGATAAAAAACCCTTTAGTGGATGAAGAATCAAATTCTAATTTATTTAAGTACTATTCTTATCTTGAAGAATAACACTTACTCACGTAAGTGAGAGCGTCCACCTTGAGCTCTTCTAAAAACATTCATACCAAGATTATAGTTTTCGAATATTGGTTGTAATGTCTCAATTTCAGTAGACAATAATTGTATTTGATATTTATTTTCCTGTGGATTTTCTAATAAAAGATCCAATTTTTGCTTTTTTTCAAATAGCAATTTTGCAATAGTGCGTTCATATTCACTTGACATTGTATTGATCTCGCATTTATCAAAATTTTAATTTTACTATCTTTTTTACTTTTTCATACATTATCTCATGATATATTAAATAAGAGCTATGATTTTCCAAACAAGATCTACACAAGAATATAGAATTTTCTTGAGTTTCATGATATAAATATTCCTTTAGTAAAGAAATAGGTATATTTTCAACAGTTTTGCACAAAAAACACTGTAATTGTAATTCTGAATATTTCTCCACTTTTTCCTTCTTGGTCTTCTTGTTGTCATTGATCTTACAATCCAAATGCTTGATTTGTTTTGATGATTTTGACCATAAAGCATATTCGCCAGGCGAAATTGAGTTTTCACAGCTTTGACACCTTCCTTTAAATTTTACCAATAATTTTATCCAATCAGGTTCGCTCATATCTTTTAGACCTCAAAATTTCTTTTTGAATAATTTCTACAAATTTTTCATCTAACATGAGATTCGAAACCAAGTCATGGATATCTATTTTAGACTCATGAATAATTTGGAGTATATAGGGAAAAAATATCATTCCAAAAGTACTAGTAGAAACGTGAAACGACAATGATAACTTAGAAATCAAACTACGTAACGGTACACCTCTGGAAAATACTTGACCCATTACAGGCCAACTAATTCCATATTGATTATAAGATATCATTTTATTTTGTATATTTTCATACAAGAGTTGGATTATTACATTATTCATATATCTTAATAAATTCCAGTTTCTATTTTCGTTTATCCGTGCGACATATAAATCAATTTGAGAAAGTCTATCTAAGAGTAGAGATAAATCATCAATATCTAGGTTAGACGATACAATGCTTGTAAATAACGAATTGACAATATCTTTTCTCCGTTCTTCAGAAGATAAACCATATCGAGGATCAGGATATTTGCCATCTAAAGTTAACAAGATTTTTTTAGCATCACCCTTCTGTTTACTATGGAAAAATTCATTTAGACCTTCAGAAATATCTACTTTAAATGTTTCATGCACAAACTTGTCGTAGCCAGTGCACTTAGACTGAACCAGATTAAGCATTGTTCTTACATCACCATTACTTTTTTCAACTACCCATTTTTTATCCTCAGTAGTGAGAGAATAACCTTGTTTAAATAATACATAATTTAAAAACATCATCAAGAGGTTTGCTGGTATATGTTGAAATTTAAATATTTTGCATAGTTTAGATAAATTCTTTAATCTAATATTATTAGAATTAGCCACAAATATTATTGGAAAGTTTGCTCCTTTTACAATATTGATAAGAATTTCGAGTCCGCCGCTATCTTCTCTTCCATATATACCATCTACCTCATCAAAAAACATAAGTATTTTTTTTCCAAAAATACTCGTGTTATTATAAAGTGGATTTATTAATTTTTCTAATTGTGTCCCACTTCTAGTATCACTGGCATTTAATTCTATTAGATCATAGTTCAAAAGTGAAGATAATATTTTAACAATTGTTGTTTTCCCAACTCCTGGCGGTCCTATTAAAAGTAAAGGTTTGGTTCCAGGTAACCATTTTACTAACCATTTTAGTATATTAAGCCTAATTTCTTCATTACCAATAATATGTTCAAAATTTTTAGGTCGGTATGTTTCTGCCCAATACATAATATATATATCAAAATATAAACTAAATGAATTTTCTTGTTAGGGGATGAATAGTTCTTTCAAAATATTTAAAGAGATCCCTTTTAGTGATGTCATGATACCAGTACTGATTATAATGGCTTACTGTTAGAAATAAAAATATTAGAAATGGTTTAAGTTCAAATTCTTCAGGAAGAAATTCCAGTGCAAGCTTTGCTTCATCTAAATATATCTCGCTTTTTTTTAGAGTAAGTTCAAACCCTTTCCTCACATCATTAGCGATAAGTGAATAGTACAAAGGCCAAGAAGGTATCTTGATTGAGCCTTCATTGATTGCATCTTGCATCTCATTCCCACAGCCTACTGATTCACTAGCTTTCGACATTCCTAAATGATAAATTTCACTTAATGGTGTCTGATTTAAGGCCATATTTCTGCCAGCAGTACCCATGATGGAGCGGTATTTTTTATAACAACCGATCATAAGTTCATCAGTAATCGATTCAGGTTTCATCTTTAGTTTATGGTCAATTAATTGACCTATTCGAGCGTCCTTAAATCCATCTTCAAAAGCCTTTAAAACAGAATCACCTCCTTGAGAAATTTTTTCCCTTGCTATATCCAAAATATATGGATTCATTAATCTATAGTCATCTAAATATTCGAGATCTTCATCTTTATCCATAATTCTATCCATAGGTTCACTCAAGTCTATAGCTATGATATGACCATCTATTATAGAAGTTCGTAGTTCATTGGAAATATCTTCTTTAAGATAAGACACAGATCCATCAAATAAAGCATTAAACACAGGAAAAGTCATTTTAACAAAATTAGAGTCCAATATTCTTTGGACTCTATCTGCAAGAATTTCCGGTCTAGAAAGACGAGTTTTAATATCTTCAACTTTTGAGGAGTCAAGTTCCATATCGTGGGAACCAACTTCTTCTGCAAATTGAGCTACTGTTGAATTTGGAGATGTGTCAGAAATTATGCGTCTATGTAACGAAAGAAGAAAGCGCTTGGTGAAACCCTCAAATTCAGTTTCATACTTAAGTTTGTATTTATTATATTGTTTATAGCCCCTCTCTCTTAAGATGGCCTGTTTAAGTATCTCCTTACCAGCCTTTGTACTCATTAAAGCACCTTTAGAAAAAACAAAATCGTCTTTGCTACTCATTTATAATGAGTGGAGTAGTAATTGCCATTATTTATTAACTTGCATCTTTTTATAAAAATTGTAATAAGAATAATTAAGCTTGAAAAAAATGGAAAAATTAAAAAATGTTTATCTTGAAGCCATTGCAATACGTTCCTGTTCATTTTTCTTCTTTATAGCATGACTTGACATATCATTGTTTGAAGCAAGAAGAATTTCTTTCGCTAACGCTTCTTCGATCATTTGTGGAGCAGAATAGGTAGATTCTCTTACACCTTCAGCTATGAATCGAAGTGCTAAATCGAGTCGTCGGAGAGGAGAAACATCTACTGAAACATGATAGACAACACCACCATATACAATTCTCGTAGTATCCTCATTTGGAGAAGAGTTCTCTATAGCTCTTACTAATAATTCTACTGGATTTTTTCCGGTTTCTAGATGAATTATTTCAAAAGCGGTTTTGACAACATTGAGTGATTTTGCTTTTTTTCCACCCATTCGACCAGTATTCTTTGCATATTTTTTTCCGAAACGCATTAATTTATTTGATAATCTTTCAATAAGGTTTACCTCAGCTTTTTTGAGTCTTTGGTGTTCATGTCTGCCAAAAGATACAGGAATTACCATTGATGGATTTAGAGAAATAACCCGTGTTAAACCAGGATCATTAATTTCAATATTAGCTGTATCCCATTTGTTAAACAACAATATTTTAATATTTTCTTTGCCGCTCATACTTATCGCCTAGGTTTTTCCTTTCTCCCGTAAACTAATTCCTTTAATGATACACCATTTACTTTAAATACCTGCCATCGTACTCCGGGTATATCACCCATTGCACCACCCATTGAACCTCCAATACCCTCTACTATGACCTCATCATGTTCATCCACAAAATTCAAAGCCCCATCTCTAGGAAGAAATGCAGTTATTGATTTTCCATTTTTTATTAATTGGATTCTGACACATTTTCTTACAGCAGAATTAGGCTGTTTCGATTCTATACCGACTTTTTCTAAAACAATTCCTCTAGCCTGAGGAGCTCCCTCCATAGGATTAGTTTTCTTGTCAAGTAACAATACTCGTCTTTTATAATATTTGTTTGCCCATCTAGAACGTTTTCTTTTTGATTGAAGTACACGTCCAGCGAACAAACCCAAAGGAGATTTAGCCATTTACACATTCACACCATTATTATCATGAGTTGTTTGTTCAGGACTCAATATTAAAACATTTGATATGTGGAAATAACGCTTTGCAAGTAACCTAGCTTTCTCAGCATTTCTACCTTCCTTTCCAACTACAACACCCTTTTTTTTTGAATCAACAACAACAATTGCCTGTTTTGTACCATCTATCCTTTTATTAATCTTTATTTCATTAATCATATTGGAATTGAGAATATTTTTTAAAAATTCATCTTCATTATCAGAATATTCAACTAATTCTATTCTACGTGGAATAACATTTTGTAATTGTTTTATTGTGGTTCCTCCTTTACCAATAGCTAAGCCCATTTGTCCCTTATTTACAACAAATATCACTCTATCCATTTTTTCATCTACTATACAATCTCTTGCGGTAGCACTAGTAATGCTCTGAAATAAAGAGATAAGCCTAAGTTCATCAGATGTTAATTTTATTTTTTCAGTCATTATACCACAATACCTCTAAATCCAATTTTGAATTGTTATACATCAAATAATAACATGCTGTGTAATCAAGTATAATTTAAATTTTAATGAAGATCCTAGGAAGTCCTGGAGAAAATATTTTAGAGACAAGAGATTATGATTAACTGAGATCAAGGTAAATAAATTTTATTCATGTAAAAGTTTGTGTTCTTTGATTCTCTGAGTTCCTGCGTCAAAGGTAACGTATACTAAATCTCCTACTGCATAAACACAATTATCGATTTGTCTTGGATGATCCAATGTTTCAACTACACATATATTCTCGCTTTTAGAGATTATAATTGCTTGTTCAGAGACTGTTTCTCTTATTAAATTATTGATTGGAAATACAAACAAAGCTAAAACAATAAAAACTCCAAAGACAGATAAGCCTAAAATTACAAACAATTTCTTTGTTGAAAGATAATTTTCTTCGTCTGTATTATATTGATAGTCCATATTCCAAATTAGAAATCAAATTATTAAAATATTATGATGTTCTATCTTCTAGTGGTCAAAAATTTAAAAATAAAAAAATTACTGTGTTGCCAACAATGCAGTTACATCGTCGTCTTCTACTGATTTGAGTGCTACTGAAGAAATTCTATAAGGCTTATTAAAAAGGCGCCCTAATTTTATCGAATTGTCACCATAATAATAAAGAGGAACTTTCCATTCTTTGCAGCTCTTTTCGATAAATTGTTTATCAGAATTGAGGAGAGAGTTAGAAACTATAATTAATTTTGATCCTTTAATATTCGATCGGACTTCTTTTAATCCTTCCTTAAACTTATTAGACGATTTTGCGTCTTTAATTATTTTCTCCAGATTTTTCATTTTGTTCATTCACTTTCATATACAAGTCAACCATTCCTGTTCCAACAGGTACAGTTGCTCCCACAATTACATTTTCGGTAACTCCTTTTAATGCTTCCGTTTGCCCTTCCATAGAGGCTTTTGCAATAGTTGGAACAGTAATTTCAAAAGCAGCACGAGCCAATACAGACGTTTTAGTTCCGGCGATCCCATGCCTTCCTATTTGCTGAAGGTAGCCTTTTGACGTCATTAGATCAGCTACCAACATAATATGCCGGATATCTACTTCAAGACCTTGTTCTTCCAGAGTATTAGTAACTTCTCGTACTAGAGCTGTTCGCGCTGCTTCTATTCCTAAAGTTTGCCATATTTCATAAACATTATTTGTTGTAACTCGTGAAAGATCTATTCCATCTACATAAATTATTTTAGATAAATTAGATCCCGCAGTTTGTATTACCCATTCCTCATTCTGTTTAACTATTGTAACTCTTTCAATATCGGGTACACCTTTTATTTTGGTATTGAGAAGCTTATTTTTCAAAAGTAATAAGGTTTGTGCATCTAATTCTTCATTCATTTTTAAAACTATACTCTTTTCGTTTTCATCAAGGGTTGTATCATATTTCTTTTTAGAGCCCTTTAAAATTTCAAAAATATCTGTTAAAATGCAACCTCTGTCATTTAATTTATTCTCAGAAAAGGTCAATTTTATGATTCCACTATAATCAATATCTGTTTTTTCGACTACATCAATAACCTTAGTATGTATTATCTCTTTTGCAACCGTTAAGGCTTTTTCTCTTGAAATACGATGTTCTTCATCGAGGTAAATATCCATTGTAGGAGTTATAGGCTTTTTTCTCGCATCTACTAATTCAATTAAACGGGGAAGACCTAGTGTTACATTCCGTTCTTTAACTCCTGCGTAATGAAATGTTCTCAATGTCATCTGTGTACCAGGTTCCCCAATAGATTGAGCAGTAACTACTCCTACTGCCTCTCCTGGCTCTACCATGGCTTTTTCTGTCAAATCAATAATTTTTTTAATAACCTTTTCTATTCCTTGTTTGCTAAGATTGTTTTGTGTTAATATAGTTTCAATATTATTTTTTAATTTTAGATTAAAATTAGAAATATTCTGATTTAATATATGTCTAATTTCTTCTTCATTTGCTCTTGTTCCCTCGTCAACAACTGATTCACTCTCAATTATTCTTGAAATATTAACTGCTTCACCATGGTCACTTTTTGCAGGGTCAATTCCATCCTCTCCGTAAAGATATTGAATAATATTTCCATGAGGATCCCTAACCGTACTATCATATTCAAGTTTCAAATGTTCAAGAGCATTGATTAATCTTCTTTGCATGTATCCTGATTGCTGGGTTCTGACAGCAGTGTCGACTAAGCCTTCTCTTCCTCCCATTGCATGGAAAAAGAATTCAAGGGGAGTAAGCCCATCACGGTAATTTGATTTAACAAAACCTTTTGCATCAGGATTTGTATCATTTATTTTGAAATGTGGTAATGATCTATTATG
>JAATVK010000178.1 GCA_014523485.1 Nitrososphaerales archaeon TH5894 | reverse complement strand
TAAATATGAAATAAGTATTTTTGACCAAAATTCTTATCATCAACTGCTACAGCAAATACATTTAGTTGCAGCAAATATAAAAAAACCTAATGATATTTCATTTTCTGTATATGATTTACTGAAGGACGATATAAAATTTTATAAGGAGTTTGTAATAGGAATAAATCTAGACAAACAGAATATTTTTACAGCACATAATAAAGAATTTGATTTTGACTATGTTATAATTGCATTAGGGTCTTCTAATGCTTTCTTTGGAATAAAAGGAGCAAAAGAATATTCTCAATCTTTTCGATCATTAGATGATGCAATAAAGTTACAAAAGAAAATACAAAATTTGAAAGACTCCAATATTATAATATGTGGAGGAGGTGCAACAGGAATTAGTTTAGCAGGTGCTCTTAGTGAAATATCAAAAAAAAATCTAAATATAACTATAGTTGAAGCTCAATCTGATATTCTTCCTGGTTGGAATCCAAAACTAGTAAAGGTAATAAAAAAATTTCTTATAGACAATAAGGTAAATTTAATTACAAATAATCCCATCAAGGAAGTTTATCCATCCTCTGTTTTATTAGATGATGGTACAATTATAGAGAAGTCTTTGTCAATTTGGACTGCTGGAGTAAAAGGTACTGATATACAAATAATACCCCAGATTAGGAAAACGAGATCAAATAGAATTATTGTAAATAAATTATCACAAATCGAACAATATAATAATGCATTTGCAGCAGGAGATATCTCTGCATTTCCTCTTGATAATGGACAGATATCACCACAATTAGCTCAATTTGCTGTTAGACAAGCTATGAACATTGCAAAGAACATATTAAGAAAAGAGAAAGGAGAAAAAATGGTTGAATTTCAATATGAGCAACAAGGTAGCATTATTTCTTTGGGAAACAGATGTATAGGGATGATAAACGGAATTATTATAAATGGTTCTCTATGTCATTATGTAGAAGATTTCCTTATAGATAATTATATCAAAACAATTAAAAATAGAGGAACAGGTATATCTACATTAGCCTATCAGCAAGATAAATTATCACAAATTTCTTCTTCTCTAAATTTTATGATTACTACAGCAGCAAAAATACTCTCATCTAATTAATTTACATGTTTCTTGCTTTTATTATAAAATTAAAATTAATATTTTAATATGCTGGTTATGTTAATTAATTGATTACTCGATAAAATTGCAATATTAATTAAATAGCATGATATTATAAATAACACCTAAATTGTCTTCTTATGGACTTTATTATTCTGTTTGTAATGTAGGACATCTTCTGAAAGTAATGATAATACAGGAAAATTAATCTATCATTGTCAGCTTATACTTGTCTATTACCATGGCTAAAAAAGATTAAATTAGAGAAACATCAATATATCTACTAACCTATATATCTTAGGAGAAAAATATAAAATAATGTTACATCCTAAATTAGAAAAGAAAGAATCAAAAATTGATCACATGAAAAAAAAGGAAGAATTTATATCAAAACTTAATTATAACAATTATACTTTACAATACCTTTATAATACAAATAATACGTTTTTCAAACTTTTTATGCATATAAAAGTTTATGATAAAAATAGTAATGAAAATATAGAAAAACAAGGTATATTGTTAAGAAGTTGGAATCCAATTACTAAAAATGGTGAGCGATATGTATTCAATAAGGAGGATGGAGAAGGAGATCTCAATACCAAATTCATTTATTTACCTGACGCGAAAACTATCATCGAAATTTCAAACACAGCTGAGAACCAAGAAATCATTAAATTGGCACAAGAAATTATTAATATATGTCCACATAAAGACATAGAAATAAAATACATTAATTAATTATTTTTTTATTTAAAAAAGCTACTCTGTATATGATATAAAAATAATGTATAGAAATATTAACCTATTTAACTTTAGAGAACTCTAGAAATAAATTTATCAATTATCATATCAAAATTATTGTAAAGGGTTATTTGAATGTCCTATCACCTTATTCTCTTTCATAACTATACAACATTTACATTTTACTTTAATACAATCTAATGGTTTGTCATGACCACAAATTTGACAAATACAGTCTGTACCGTATTTATGAGAAAGCTCGAATTTTTTCTTTGTATACAATATATACCATGATAAAATAAGGATCGTACCTAAAATAATAAATACAATTGATAGTAATACATTTGCCCTAAATTCCAGTAATATTGTTCCAAAAGCAATTACTCCAATACCTGTTATCAAAGGCCATAAAGGAATTTCATTTTCTGCTGGTTTCATTTTGAATTGTATTCCCTAATTTTTAACAACTATATCAGATTCCACTAAATCAGATTCCGATTCTGTAGTAATATTATTCTTTTTCTTTTTCTTTTTAATTTTCTCTCTAACTTCTTCAAGAATTTCCTTTAATTGCTCTTCAGATAATTTACTAATTCGAGCGTCACACTCTATTCCTTTAGATTCAAGAACTTCTTCTGTTATTTGAAGGATTTCATCCTTGCTTTTCTTTTCAGATTCCGTAAGCCAGTTGTTACTTAGGAATCTAAAGAATGCAAAATCGCTCATAAGATAATATACATTAACTCCTAGTTAACTTTAACTTTATCTTATTTGACTTTTTACATGATTATAAATAATCTATTAGGATAAAGATACTTTTCTTTATTATTAATAAATACTTTAAGTTAAGGAATTATAGTTGCTACTGGAATAATAATCTACCCGAGCTCACGTTAAAAATCGATCCTTCTAATCTATTGGTTCTTTACATGTCAATGAAATACAGTTACTATCACAAACCAGACGTTCGAAAGATAAAAAAATTCACATTTAAAGATTTAATCATATAAATACATTTACCTTAACAAAAAAGGGAAAAAAAATCTATGTGATTATTCAAAAATTTTCACAATAATGTTGTAATAGATCAATCCTACCTTCTTCATAATAAGTAGATTTTATATCAATAATCGTGGCAAACAGTTTAGCATTTCCAGATTTAGAAATTGATCGAAATAAAAAAATGTTAAGTCCAGAAGCTAAATATCAAGAATTTAAACAACAATGGTATTTTCATCCAAGCTCTTGGTATAATAGAAAAAAAGGCGAAGGGAGTTATGATGGAAAAGGATGTAATCAGTTTACAGGGTGCATTCCTGAGTGTAAATTTTATTCAGAAAAAGGCAAACTTGCTGAAACTGAAGGATTTGATTAGTTCTATTACCTTATTTCTATTTTCTTCTATTTGATTAATAAAACCCCAATATCAAGCTACTATTTTGATAAATTTTTTTCAATAATTTTGTGTAATATATGAAATATGTTATGTCCCCTCGATGTCATGACTTTTGGTATTCTCCTTTTTTTTTGAGATGTAAAAATTTTATTGATGAAATTGATATTCATTGTTAGTTAAAGCAAAAATTTTAGCTGATCTTTTTTATATAATATTGAAAAAGTTGGATAGATCCATACAAAGAATTTCAGTTAATTATTTTAAAGATAATAACAAAAGACATTAAAGGTATATACCTAGTTTAAATAAATATATGATAAGAGATAAAGTAGTAATCGTAACAGGAGCCAGTAGTGGTATTGGTTATGCAACGGCGTTAGAATTATCAAAAGCCGGTGCAAAAGTGGCCGCAGGAGCTCGAAGAGTCGAGAAACTAGAAACTTTAAAAAATGAAGTTCAAAAATATGGTGGTGAAATATTAGTTAAAAAGCTTGATGTTACAAAAAAAGAGGATTGTGATTCATTTATTAACTTAGTAACTAAAACATGGAATCATATTGATGTTCTCATTAATAATGCTGGTCTTATGCCATTAAGTTTTTTTAAAAATCTTAAAGTGAGTGAATGGGAACAAATGATTGATGTAAATCTAAAAGGAGTATTATATTGTACTGCAGCTGTTATTCCATATATGATTACAAAAAAATCGGGTCACATTGTTAATATTTCTTCAGTAGCAGGAAGACTTGTTTTTCCAGCTGGAAGTATATACTGTGCTACTAAACATGCTGTTACAGCATTTAGCGAGGGATTAAGACTAGAATTAAGTCAACGTTACAATATCAAAGTAACCTGCATTGAGCCTGGAGTTGTCTCTACAGAATTACCAAATACAATTACCGATAAATCTTTAGAATCGTTCGTAGAATCTGTAAAAGAAATGGAATCCATAAAGGCAGAAGACATTGCTAATGCAATTATATATTCTATTGATTCTCCACCATATCTCAATATTAATGAAATATTATTAAGGCCTTTGTCTCAGGAAAAATAACTTTTTTTATTATTTATATTGTTCATAAAAATGATAAAAACAGAGGTTGTATAAAACGAATTTTAGGTCAAAGATCTAAGAAATTAAGTTTTATCACTAGTCCTATTAGTGACCAGAATTTTTCATTGTAGTCTGGAATGCACAAATTCTTTAAATTCTTTAGTTTTTTAGATTATTCTATGGAAGAAAATTGCAATATTGTAATAAATAACTTTTTAATTAATATAATATGTAGGTTTACAATATCAATAAAATATCTCTTAATTTTTTTTCATCTTTTAAGGGAAAATTTTTATACAATCAAATGCTCCCTAGTTACAATGATTTAATGAAATTATACTTTGGAAAAAATATTTTATATTTAATTGAAAATTTCTTTAAATGTTGTAATAAAGTTAGCAAAAGCTGATAATACTAATTAGTATTGGGCAAGGAAATGAAAAAAATTATACGATAAAATCAAATATCGGAACAAGTATTGATCTGTATAGCTCGAGAAGCCCGGTCGAATCAGTTTTTATTAGTTAACTGATGCCGAGTCTAGCGGCTAAACTCCTTGGTAGGGCTAGGGATTTCAGGCTCTGGATCTCTGAAAAGAAACCTGGAGACAGCAGTTCGAATCTGCTCCGGGCTATAAATTTATTTTTTTAGGTCCAGCTTCAATGATTCTCTTAGATACATCCCCAAATTTTTCAAAATTTTGGATAAATAAGTTGGCTAGTTTTGTTGCTGCTTGAATATACTCTTCTTGATTATCCCACGTCATTACTGGTTCTAATAACTGATTTGGTACTCCAGGACATTCTAAAGGTATATCTAAATTAAAAATATGATGGGTTTTAAAGGAACTTTTTTCTAGAGATCCATTAATAACTGCAGTAACCATGGATCTCGTATATTTCAAATCAATTCGTTTGCCTATTCCATAAGGTCCACCATACCAACCGGTATTTATAAGATACACCTTTGTATTATGAAGAGTTATTTTGTTTCCTAACATTTCTGCATATTTTGTAGCATGAAGAGGCATGAAAGGAGCACCAAAACATTGTGAAAAAGTTTCTTTGGGTAGGGTAATTCCACGTTCTGTACCAGCTAATTTGCTCGTATATCCTGACATAAAATGATACATAGCACCTTCTTTACTAAGTTTAGCAATTGGTGGCATAACCCCAAAAGCATCAGCAGTTAAGAATATTATAACTTTAGGATGACCTGCTAAACTTGGGATAACAGCCCCTGGAATAAAACCCAAAGGATAAACCACACGAGTATTCTCAGTAAGTGAACCATCAGAAAAGTTAGCAACCCTTGTATCTTTTGAAATAACTACATTTTCCATTACCGATCCAAACTTTATCGCATTCCAAATTTGTGGTTCTGTTTCTTGCTTCAAGTTAATGCATTTCGCATAACATCCTCCTTCAAAATTAAAAATACCTTTAGAAGACCATCCATGTTCATCGTCCCCTACTAAAAATCTATGAGAGTCAGCTGAGAGGGTTGTTTTTCCAGTCCCTGATAATCCAAAAAATAAAGCAGAATCTTTGTTCTTCCCCACATTTGCAGAACAGTGCATAGGAAATACATTTTCTCCTGGTAAATAATAATTCATTAATGAAAAAATTGATTTTTTAATTTCTCCTGCATATGAAGTAGAACCAATTAAGATTATCTTTCTCTTTAAATTGATAACTATGAAGGTTTCAGAATTAGTTCCATCTTTTTGTGGTATTGATTTAAAGTCGTTTAATGCAACTAAAAGAACTTTAGATTTATATTTTTCTAAATCTACTTTTGTTGGTTTTATAAATATTTGGTTGGCAAAAAGAGACTGCCATGCCCTATCAGTTATTATACTTATAGGAAGCCTAACATCTTTATCAGATCCTACAAAACCATTGAATAAAAAAAGTTCTTTGTTTTTTACAAATTTTTTCATTCTCTCAAAAATACTTTTAAAATTCTCCTCAGAGATTGGATGATTTACTTTTCCCCAGTTAATTGTTTTGGTTGTCATATTGTCTTGTACTATATATCTATCGTCAGGAGATCTTCCCGTAAATTTACCAGTTTCAACTGATAACGAACCAGTATTAGACAAAATTCCTTCTTTTCTTTGAATAGATAATTCTACAAGCTCAGGAACCGATAATTGGGAATGTAATTTTTTTGGGTACAATCCAAATTTTTTAATCATAGATAAGCTTTTCAAATTTCCTTTCTCTGAATCCTTGGCCATTAGGATATCTTTACGGATTATTATTAGCATTATTTAATTGATGTCCTTTAACCAAGATTACTTACATATATAATCTGAGACATTATTTTCGAAAATCTTTCTTGATTCTTATTACTGAATAATATATAATGAAAGAAAATTTACCTCTACAATTCTATTTTTGCAGCATCTCTGTTAGATCAATATTAAAAAAAGTTCTTAATATTCCAATATAACTCTCTACAGGAGGAGGAATTTCATTTTCACAAGCAACCCCATTATTCCAAGCATTTATCCAGATTATCATACTCAAAAGAATGTTTATAAACCTAGAATATTGAGTTGGCGTTTCAAGTCTTTTGATATATTTCTCAGAGAGGAGCCAGGATGCTGTAAAGTCAATACATGAATTGCCATAAATAGATCTTATTTGTTGTTTTAGTTCTGACGCATAAAAAAATGGTTTTTTACACATTATGAAAGGGTAGTCAACTTGGGATGGAAGCATAAGTCCAGGAGGAGATAGGAGGGTGACTATTCGCGAACCTATTTTCATCTCTTTTTCGATTTTTTGTTTGAGTTTATCTATTAGCCTTAAATCATTAAACCAGAAAAACAAAATGCTAGCTTCAGAGAGGTTCAAATCTTCTACTGATTTTTTTAGAATTTCAATTCCTTGGGTATTCTTGATGTGATTTTTCGCATTTGTAACAAATTTGTCGTTATCATCAATCCCTATAACTTTTCTAACCCTGAATTCCTCTTTTGCAATTTCTAATGACTTACTATTATTTCCAAATCCAATATAATAGAATACATCATGTGAAGATAATTTAGAAAATTTAAAAAGGTCCCTAAAAACACTATCAGCTATTGTTATATGATGACCAGAAATTACTTCTGAAGGTAAATGAGAAATGAATTCATCTATTTTCAAGTTTTATTTTTTTTCTTTAGATAATATATATATTGTTTCTTACATTACAATATTGGATCCATTGAATTGAAAAATCTATTTCTCACATATCTTTCCGAATATTATTGTATACTTTTGCAATATAAAAAATTAAATAAATAAATAAATAAATAAGAATAACTTTATAAAGTGAATTTGCCATATGACAGATATGTTTGATCTTAAGGATTATTTCTCGCGGTATATCGATCAAATAAGAAAGATCATGATAAAGTCTGATGAATCCTATGAAAGAATAATTTGTCAAATTTGTAATAGAATTTGCTATAACAAAAAAGATCTAAAAATTCATTTAAAGAAAGAACATCCTGATCTTCCCTCACCACAATCTAGAACTTAGATCTTTAAAAGGTTGGATTTAATACTTTAATAGAATAACATAAAAAACTTGTTTGTCAAAATGATTACATACTTTAAAATATAATTATGTATTTTTGTATTTTTATTAGAAGATGACAGAAAATAAATATGATGCTGGGTTTAATAAATTTAAAAACATTTACGGTGAATTAGGTATTAGCGTACTTCAAAATGTGAATCAAACCTCTCCTGATATGGCGAAATATATTATTGAATTTGCATTTGGAGAAATTTATAGCCGAAAGGGACTGGATATTAAATCAAGAGAAATAGTCTCTATATCTTCGTTATTAACATTAGGAAATGCAGTACCTCAACTAAAGTCACATATTCATGGCGCTTTAAATATAGGATGTACCAGAGATGAAATATTAGAAATCGTTATACAAATTTTATTATATAGCGGTTTTCCTAATGCCCTAAATGGATTACAAACGGTGAAAGAGGTATTTGAAGAAAGAGATAAAAAAGGAATTAATAATTAAAAGATGACTCCCGGATCATTATCTTCTTTTTTTTGATAAAACTTGATAAAGGTTAATTGTATCAAATTTGAGGAAAAACAGGTTAAGACAAAATTTAAAAATTTTGTACTAATAAGTTCATATGTATAGATAATGATCTTTAAATTTTGCCCTAATCATAACCCTTGAAATATAATTTAATCGCGCTGTGATTATTTTCTATACTTTATTTTATTTTTCAGTGTATTATTATTTTATAAAGCTACAGACAACTCAATTTGTCAATCCAAAGGATTTACCTTAATTGGTCAAAACTTAGGATAAATCTTGTTCTACATCGTGTTCTGGCTCTTATTATAAAAAAGATATCACTTGATTTCCTTTTTCATGAATAGACAATAAAATTCTATAAACTTGATAAACATAAAACTTTAATTAATTAAGTATTTTCTAAACTTTATTCGGATTCAATCTTAGCAAAAGTAGGTCGCCATTCTAATTTACAGAATTCAAATGTACCTGCAGGAAAAGAAGATTATGAGACTTTTTTTTAATGTTCCTGACAAAATGTCATAAGACCACGTATATTTATAGCAGAAAGCATTGTTTGTTTATATCTAAGTTATTCTTGAATATATATTCCATATCAATTAGATATGATTCACTTTTATTATAATTTTATCATTTTTAGAAATATCAAATTAGAAATATTTCTAGTATTACCAGCCCTCGCCCTCGTCATTTCTTTAGATTTTTGTTCATTTAATCCATAGGTACAAGATTTTAAACATTTTCACCAAGGATTACCACGAAATAAAGTACGCCTCATAATGTTTAAATTACTCAGAATGTTATTGTGACGATTTACTTCTTCTATCTTGTTATAAAAATATAATTTTCATAAAATAATACTTTCAATTTTGAAAGATTTTGAAATCACTAGTAACTAGTCTTCGTTTCCTAGAACTTTTTAACATCATTAAGAAATGGTATATTTCACGCATAAAAAAAATATAGTAGTTTATTATATAATATTATTCTATTATTATTTTTTGTTCTGAGATAGATATAATTTATGTTACCAAATCTAAAAAAAATAAATTAGAAATATTAATAAATTTCTAGATTAGTTATAGTCTGATGAGTAAAAAAATTCAATTATGTTTACTTATATATGTTGTGATCGGGTCGATGATATTTATGAATTGGGGACTAGTTCAAGAAGTACTAGCACAAAATTCGACAGATTCCAATCAATTGAGAAGTAACAATATAGATTCAGAAAATGTAACTAACCAAATTACAGATAAAGACAATGGCTTGGCCAATATACCATTGATAATTAACATTACTAAAAACTCGAATGCTACAGATACCGTTATTGATTTTATTATCAACCAAGTAAATAGTAGTGTTGTGGATATTTCTATATTAGAAGGTCTTGCAAAGGACCGTATTCCTCTGTTAATTGATACATTAAAAAATACAAATGCTACTAGTATTGCCGCAGAATATGTGATTAATAGCACAAAGGAAGGAATATTGTCAAATAGTTCAAGTAATTAATTAATTAATTCATTTTATTCTATTTGCCTTATCAATCTGGTTGAATTAATTCTTTTCTGGATAGGGAACATTAATTACGTCAAGGTCGTGTGCTATAAGTATATTTTCAAAATTTATTTTTGCTTCCATTTCTATTAACTTCAAATTAGTATATCTGGAACTAAAATGAGTTAATATTAATTTTTTTACTTTTGCAGTTTTTGCTAATAATGAAGCCTCTGATGCAGTGGAATGAAATCTTTCAATAGCCTTTTCTCTTTCTTGTGTTGTAAAAGTAGATTCAAAAACTAATACATCACAACCTTTGAAAAATATTTCTAGTTTCTTTGATGGTCGTGTATCTCCAGAGATTCCGATTTTACGCCCTGACCTAGAAGGTCCGGTAAAATCCCTAGCAAATAGTTTTTTGCCTTTGTATTCTATATCAACTCCATGTTGTAATAAACTATACAATTGACTTTCGGGGATACCCGCTTTATGTGCATGCTCAATTTTAAATATGCCTGGTCTCTTGTTTTCTTCCAAGATGAAGGAAAAAGTAAGAATGGAATGATCAGCAAGGCACACTCTTATATGATAATCCTTTTCCTCAACTAAGATCCCTTCCTTTTGGATTGTATGGATAGTAATCGGATAATTAAGCTTAAAGGTGAGTATCTTTTGATTTATCAAAACAAATTCTTGTAATCTAGGCTCACCAAATATCTCAATAGATTTTGTTCTGCCCATTAAAGAAAGGGTTTGTAATAAACCTAAAAGTCCTAAACAATGATCGCCATGGATATGTGTGATGAATATTTTCATTTTTTTATTTATTCCTAATTTTGATTTGATAAATTTAATCTGCATTCCTTCTCCTGCATCAAATATTATGATTTCATCTCCTCTCGCAATGGCAATAGAAGATAATCCTCTTTCATAGGTTGGAATAGCTCCAGAGGTACCCAAAAATACTATTTTTAATTCTACCAATATGATCGCCTTATTTTGATTAATGAGGAATATGACCTCAATCAGATTTATTAGCATTAACTAACATGTTTGACAATGTAAGAGATAGATCTACTTTTGAACATATACTTGGAATGGAATTTGTTGAAATAATTTCTTTCACTCCTGAACTTATAATTCTTTCAAAGGCATTGTTTACAAGAATCGCGTGAGTACATAAGACAGTAATATTTCCTATTTTTTGTTTTTTTAATACTTCGCATGCCTTTACTATACTTCCTCCAGTACTGATCATATCATCTATTAAAATTGCATTCATTCCACCAACTTCCATCCCTATATTTTCATTTATGGAAACATATCCTGTTTTTCTATCTCTCTTTTTTTCGAGGCACAATGTGGGTAAGCCTAATAATTGAGCAAATTTTTCAGCCCTTTTTATTCCTCCGGCATCAGGTGAAATAATAAAAGATTTTTCTAGTGATGCTTTATTTTTGATATAATCTGCAAGAAGTGGAATAGCAGTAACATTTTTGATCTTTATTGAAAAATATGATAAAGAAACTTCTTTGTGAATATCTACTGTTATTACTTCATCTGCTCCAAAGTTTTCTATTGATCGAGCTAATACTTCAATACTAATAATTTCTCCTTCTAGAAATGCCTTATCTTGTCTCGCATACGCCATATAGGGAATTACTAGTGTTATTTTTGAAGCATGATCTTTATTACATTTATGAATAAGCATTAGTAATTGAATTATATGTCTGTCTGGAGGGGGATAAAGTGATTGAACTATTATACAATGTTTATTTTTAACAACTGGAATGCGAAGCTTGCTTTCTCCATCAGAAAATATCTTAAGCTCCGGTTCAATAATTTTAACATTCAAATTCTGAGATATTCTTCTAGCCAATTCTAAGGAAGCAGGTCCTGCGATTACCACTGAATTTTCAAACAAATGATCTTAACAAATCTAGTCCAATCATAAAAACCTTTTTTACAAATATCATTCTCTGAATATGAA
>JAATVK010000177.1 GCA_014523485.1 Nitrososphaerales archaeon TH5894 | reverse complement strand
TGATAAGTTTTTTATCATCTCATAACAAAAATATTTTATTGAGTGAAAAATCCTTGTATTGTATTCAACAGGATCATAGTAATTGTAATGGTATTATCATTAACGAAGATATAAAACATGATGGATCAAAAATATGTAATTGTCCCTGTCATGATACTACATATCAATTAATTAAAAAGGCTTCTGTTGCTTTAAGTAATAGAGAGAACGATAATTTTTTTGGTGAGCAAATATAGTAGTAGGAGATTTATTACAGAAAACATAAAATTATTTTACTTTAATCAATGCAAAAATTATATTTTTATTATAATTGTTATTTTATCAGTATTTGTTTTATTTATTTCATTTTTTAATGCATCTATAAGATGTTCTGGAGAGATTAAACTAGAAAAATCAACTATTTTCATATCATCTAAAATATGTATTTGAGGGGCCAATTCTTCATTTGTTTTATCCATCAATTGATGTATCATTGTATCAATTTCATTTTTTAGTTTTTTATTTCCGCTGATAATCTTTGCATTATCCAACATCAATCTTATTCTTCCGAATTTATCTAATATGACAATCGGATTTTTTCGTTTTTTGGAAAAAAATTGTTTTTTAATTGTCTCACAGGTAAATCCAAAATAATTTTTCATATTTAATATCCGTTGAACATGATCAGTATCCAATATAGAACAAGCTATATCTGAGGCCTCTTTTTCGTCAATTTCCTTTCGATTGTTCTTACCAATATCGAGTTCAACGTTACCTGTGGCTATTGCTCTTAATAATGTGCGTTCATTCACGAATTCAGTTTGGATTGATAGAGATTCTGGAACAGCACCTCTATCGAGAGCTCTTTTTTTAACCTCCTCTATAGCATTGGATACATCATTTGCGTCAGGCCTATCTATTGTCTTTTCTATTTCCTCATAAATCATTGCGGCTGCTACACCTATAGAAGAAACCACCTCAGCATTTTGAGCTATTTCATGAGTAAATTTACATTTTGTGGCCATATAGGGAACTAATACTGACGCTCCTCCTCCTCCACCAATAAGTTTAATTTTTTTCTCATCCAAATTATATTCTTTTATCATGGGGTCCATTATATCTAAAATTTTTTTGATAGAAAAATCTAATATCATAGTTGCAGTCGTTTGATAATCTAGTCCAATCTTTTCACCAAGTAAAGAAAGAGATTTAACTGCTGATCTTTTATTTCCAAATGCGTATGCGTCATTATCTATTAGTCCTAAAGCATTGGCCGCACAAGTAGTAGTTATTGCAATTTTTTTATTATTTGCTGTTTCGATACAAACATAATCACCGGGATCAGTTTCATTTGGTTTGAATGTTATTATTTTAGCATTTTCTAATTCATAAGGCTCAACAAAACATGAATATGTTAGACCTGCTATATGAGCAGAGCGAGGTCCAACATCAATAATTTTATGATTAGAAATTCTAATTAATGAGCCTCCTGCAACGCCCGCCACTCTAACATCAACCGAACGTATACATGTAGGATGATCCATTATCGTTACATATCTAATTTCAGGTTTTCCGTTTTTTATAATGGATATATTTGTAGATGTACCTCCGATCTCTATGAAAATGCCATGTAAAATATGAGAGTATAATAAAGCACCAGCAACACTAGCAGCTGGACCAGATAATATTGTTAAAATAGGTTTATTTTTAAATGTATCAATATCTGTTATTCCTCCGTCTCCTTTCATTATCATAATAGGGCAGGATATATTCTCCTTTCTAACTACATCTTCCACATATTTTGCAGTACTGATCGCTTTTGGCATTATTGCAGCATTAATAGCAGCGGTTAATGTTCTAATTTCTAATCCATAAATGCCTGTTAATTCATGACCGCCAGTAATTGGTATAGGAGAATAGTTCATTACATATTTTTCATTGCTAGGATCATCCACACCATATGCTTCACTAACGACTAACACATCTGCTCCTTCTTTTTTAAGTGAAGAAATAGTAGAAATTATTTCATTTTTATCAAGATATTTTGAGGTATCCATAAATCTATGATAAGTATGTAAATATTTATGAAGTGAGAGTTCTACGTTTTTTATGTTAGTTCTTTTAACTACATTGGATTTTTCTAATGCCACACCCATTCCGATAATACCAACTGTTACGGTGTCGCCTTCAAGTAGGGCATTGACAGCTTGTGTTGTGCTGTGTGAAATTAATTCAATTTCAGATCTTTGTATATTATAATGTTCGAGTAAATCTCGTAGGGCAATAATTATCCCATCAGCTACTCCTCTTTCAGAATTATGAGTAGTAGGAACAGTCGTTTTGCCAATAAATGCAGCTGATGCCATATCTATAGCTATAGCTTTCGTAAAAGTACCTCCAACATCAATTCCAACTCTGATCTTTCTGTTCATTGACTAATACACGTTAGGTATGTCTAATCTTATCTTATTCTTTGGGTCAATTAATATATATTTATACATTTTGTTGTAGTTAAAAAGACCAAAAAACTTCTTCAATTTTTTCTTTTCTACCAATTTGTCTTAAAATTTCTTGAAACTTTTTTTTATTATCAGAAACTAATATTCTCATTTTGCCATTTTTAATCTTATTGTTAAGATTATTATCTATTAAAAATTTTTTTACATCTTTAGCTATTGATTCTGCTGGATCTAGAAATTTTACATGTGGATATAAATGAGTTAGTTGATCTATTATAAATGGTAAATGTGTACTCGATAATGTTATGACATCTATATTATCAATATTTCCAAGTATTAGAGTTATAAAGTGTTCAATTTTTTTCCTATTTCTCAAAAAGGTTCCATCTTCTATCAAGGATATTAGAGAAGATACATTATATTTAGAAACGAAAATTTCCTGAGGAATTTCAGCCTTTATCATTTTATCCAATTCTTTACTGTTAATCGAAGCCTCTGTTGCCATTATTCCTATGTGGTTTTTTTTGGTTATTTTTATAGCCTTTTTAATAGGGGGTTTTACACCTATCAACGGAATATTTGTAAGTGATCTTATTTCATTAATAACTTGTATAGAAGGTGTATTTGAGGCAATTATTATCAATTTCGGATGAAATCTTTCTAAATATTTGATAGTATTATGAACAATTTTAAAAAGATCATTTTGTGACTTTTTTCCATATGGAAAATTTGCTGTATCTGCAAAATAAATTAAATTTTCATTAGGAAGTTCTTTTTTGATTTCTCGAATTACTGATATTGATCCAATACCGGAATCAAATACAACTATTGGAAAGGAATTCATTTTCATAGATCTATATAAAGCATGCAATATAATTCTTCAAAAAATATCATATATGCATACTTTTTATTATAAACTAATAGATAAACTAATAGACTTAGTCAAAGAATTTGAATGGTAAAATCTAATTAAATAGCATGATTGCTTCACTTTTTACCTTTTATGTAGTTTAATTAGCTTATTTTAATTAATTTTACTATTTCTTGTTTTTGTGATTTATATCTTCATATTTTTTTTATGTTCTTTCCCTAACTAAATTTTGTAAAGATTTAATTCACTTTACATGAATAAATTAGCAGTCAAACTTGAGGATGTGTAAATAATAATAATAATAGAATTATTAATTTATTTGCTTTTAAGAACATATGTTACATTCAATATTTTTTTATAAAAAAAAAATATTCGTTTCTCTATAAGACTATCTTATTAGTAACAAAATGAAAATCACCTATTGTGGTGACGTATTTTTTAAAATTTTTAAAGCTTAACCAATACATTATTCACCTTTCACTAGAAGTCTTAGGTCCCAACAGACGATTAATGCATTTATAAAACTAAAAACCCTCTAATTTGAGATCTTGTTAATCTAAATCATTTGAACCAATTTTATAGGGGATTAATATAAAATAGTACTCATTAATCAGTGTCAAATGTCAATATTATATCTCATACCAATATCATGTTTGTAAAATCCTAATTTTTCATAAAACTTTGAATTGTATTCAGAACAATTTAAAATTACTTTATAACACTTTTCTAGAGTTGCGAATTCTAATACTTTTTTTACAAGAATTGAACCGATTCCTAATTTTTCAAATCCTTTTCGTGTAACTACATCTTCTATATGACAAATTTTTCCCCCATTATGAATAAATTTTTGTTCTATAATTGCAGTAATTGATCCGACTATATCATTATCCTTTATAGCAACAAAAATTTTTATATTGCTTGACTTTCTTATTTTCTCAAAAATTTCTTGAGAGAATTCTGTATTATAAACATCTTTACCAATTTCGGTTAAATTTGATAACGTATCAAAAAAGCTATTGCTAAGATCGTCATTTTCCAATTCCTTTACCTGTATTTGAGTTTTTTTTTTATTGATTTTTATCAACTCCTATATGATGAAAGTTATTAATTAAAACTCTTTTATCAGATTTAGAATAATTATCATACATTTATTATTTGTAACTCACTATATATTTCATTAATTAGTTATATATCCGATTAATTAAATAGATAAGTCTTTTTAATATTATTTTTTAACTAAATTTAATTGTATAATATATTAAACATAATGGATCACATTTCGTATGTACAATTTAAACTTTATAAAAATTAATTTCAATCTTTTTTTGACCATAATATTAATATCTTTTGAAAATATAAAAAGAAATATCAAGGAAGAACATCTAAAGTGGTTTATTACCATATTATTAATGTCATGGTTACAAAATCTATTAATCATTATTTAATAATAATAAATATTATTTGAAAAAATTTACCAACTTTTTTTATATTTATTGATTCCTACAAATTACCTAAGTTTATTAGATACATATGTTTTTTTTCAAACTTAAAATAGTGAGTTATTAATTCTAAAAATATTTAAATATATAATTTAGCCAAATTTTCCACTAATGTATCTCTCTGTTAATTCTTTTTTAGGCCTTCCAAAAATTTGTTTTGTTTCCCCGAATTCTATTAAATCCCCAAGATACATGAAGGCTGTATAGTCTGAAACTCTTGCTGCTTGTTGCATGTTATGTGTTACTATTACTATAGTGAGGGATTTCTTTAACTCATGGACGAGTTCCTCTATTTTAGAAGAGGCAGAGGGATCTAATGCAGAGGTGGGTTCATCCATAAGAATAATCTCTGGCTGCATTGCAAGGGCCCGCGCAATACACAGTCTTTGTTGTTGGCCACCTGATAAGCTCATCCCTGGTTTATTTAATTCGTCTTTTACCTCCTGCCATAACCCAGCGCCTTGAAGACTTTCTATTACTATTTCATTTATTATTTTTTTATCTTTAACACCATTTAGTTTTAATCCAGCTGCGACATTTTCAAATATACTCATCGTTGGAAATGGATTGGGTTTTTGAAATACCATACCAATTCTTCTTTTGATCATCACTGGATTGACTTTAGGATCATAGATATCTAGGTTATCCAAATGAATTTGTCCTTTAGAATAGGCACCGGGAGTCATTTCATGCATTCTATTAAGGCATCTTATTAGTGTCGTTTTACCACAGCCTGATGGACCTATAAATGCAGTCACAGAATTTTCTTTTATAGATAAGTTAATATTTTTTAAAATTTGTTTTTTATAATATCCGGCCTCCATATTTATAATACGAAGTTTAAAACTATCAGTTAATTTTTTATTATCATACTGAACATCAGTAGTATAAGTTTTCTCCATGTTAGTAGATGTATTCTCCATGTTAGTAGATGTATTCTCCATGTTAGTAGATGTATTCTCCATGTTAGTAGACGTTTTCGATCATAGAACTAGTACCATTTTACTTAGATAAGTGAATACTATAGGTACACTGTAGGCTTATATAGAACTATATCATCAAGATAAAAAAGTATTAACTTTTTTTACTTGCTTATTCGATTGGTAACCTATAATTATTTCCCCATTCATTCCAGGAACCCAGATACATCTTCACTTTTTTAAAACCTATTTCTTTCAATATTACGAATGTATTTGCAGCTCTATATCCACCTTGGCAATATGTGATGACTTCTTGATTTTTTGAAAAACTAGAGTATACCTTTTTAATATCTTCAAGAGATTTAAATTTATCAGCTAAGAGATTTTCCTTCCAATCTATATTGATAGCACTAGGTATATGACCACCTCTAATTGCTCGTATGTATTCTCCACTATATTCTTTCAACGATCGTGAGTCAATTATCTGGATTTTCTTTTTAGACCTTATCGAATCAAGAAGAGTTCTAAAATCAACCAAAAGTGATTCATCAATTGGGTTTTCGATTTTAGAATACCTGAAAGACTCAGTTTTAGTCTCTACCGGTTTATTTTCTTTTTCCCAAGAGGTGAATCCTCCATTCAACATTGCAACTTTCTTGTGGGAAAAATAAAGGGAAAGCCAAACGCCTCTTGCTGACGATGGACCAGATATATTGTCATAAAAAATTAAAAAGGTTTTTCCAGTAATTCCAATACTAGAAAATAAACTTCTCATTTGCCTATTAAAGCCCTTTATACCTTGTTTTGAGGTATCATTCCAGTGATATTGCATCAGATCTATATTTATTGCTCCTGGAATATGTCCCTTAATATATTCATTAAAGGATCTAGTATCAACAATCCTTATCTTCTTCGGGGTATGTAAAATTAAATCAAGTAGTTTTTGTGTGGAAATAATTAAGTTCAATTATTCTAATTTTTTTTTTTCTAATATATTGTTTAAGATATTCAATCTCTATTGATAAAAAATGAACTATAATTTAATCCATAATAATTTTTTCTAGCTTTGAGTAATTAACAATTGTTACATAGAATTAATTATATAAGCTACTGAAAAATTTTCATCTTACTTACTTTAGTACAAAATAATACTAGAAATGACAAGGATCTCTATTCGACAATCTATATAATAAAAAAAATAATAAATTTTGTTACATATGTCGAATTCAATAAATACTAAATTAAATAGAGTTTTGGTTATTGGGTTAGGTCAATTGGGATTACCTGTTGCTAAGTATGTTAATGATAAAGGTTTTGATGTGTATGGCTATGATATTAATAGTGAATCAATGCGTAGAGCACAGGAAAAGGTTGGAATAAAAATTACCACCAATTTTAGGAATTTTGATATTTATATTATTTGCGTCTCTACTCATAATCCATCTGATATTTCTTCTCCACAAATTGATGGTTTAATTTCAGTTATAAATAAAATATCTATGGAAGCAAATAATGGTTCCCTTGTTTCCATCGAAAGTACAATCCCGCTTGGTACTTCAAAAAAAATATTTGAACTATTAGAGCATAGATTACATGTAGTACATGCCCCGCATAGATGGTATTCACTTGATGAAGAAAAATATGGTGTTAACCAACTACGTGTTATTGGAGGAGTAAGTCCATGTTGCTTAAAATTGGGTTCAGAGTTTTACAGTGGACATTCTAAATGTGCCGCTCAAGTATTTCCTGACGATGATATTGTTAATCATTATAAAGACCAAGAGACGACAGATAGGTTTACTGAGAACATCGCAAATTTTATTGAAAATGGTTACAGAAATACTAATAGACAAATAAATCCTCCAATATATAGCCAAAGTTTAGAAATCCCTATGCATACAGTTTCTACTATTGAAATAGCAGAATTAACTAAGATAATAGAAAATTCTCATAGGTATTTACAAATAGCATTTGCTGAGGAGCTTTATTTATATTGTCAAGCTAATAATTTTCTTTTCTCTGAATTAAGAGATGCGTTAAATACTAAATGGAATGTCGAAATACTAGAGCCTAGGGGAGGAATTGGAGGACATTGTTTACCCAAAGATACAAAAATGTTTCTTAATTCCTCGAAAGTCAGAAGTAAAATTCTTCAATCTGCTATAGAAGTTGATTCTTTATATCGGGACTTTATGACTAGAAGAGAAAAGAAATTGATTACTTCAGTGGAGAACCTAACAAATTAAAAAGCCGCTATTCCGCTATTTTTCATTGTGTTTAATTCTTATCCGTTTTTTATACAATTTGACAAGGAAAATAAGAACTAACGATATAACAATGATTAATGTTATTATATGAAATGCTTTTGATGATTCCTGTGAAAATTTATCCCATGCGTTACCTAAATAAAACCCAATAAAGGTTAAAGATAGACTCCACAAAAAAGATCCAATAAACGTAAATAATGTGAACTCCATAAAATTCATTCTTGATAATCCTGCAGGAATTGAAATCAATTCTCTTACTCCTGGAGCAAGGCGTCCTAATAATACAGCCACTTTTCCGTATTTCTTAAACCAGGCTTCAGATTTTTCTAGTTTGGATTCGGTTATCATAATATATTTCCCAATCTTTAAGACTATTCTTCTCCCGACTTTTAGTGCAAAAAGATAAATTATAACAGCGCCAAGAGTCGAACCTAGTGAACCTGCAAATCCAAACATTATCACTTGTTCTATTCCTAAACTTTTACTATAAACAACATAGCCTGCTAACGGAAAAATTAGTTCACTTGGTATTATTGGAAAAAGTGTCTCTATCAAAGCCGCAGTGAAAATTCCAAAATAACCAAGATTGTAAATTAAATTTGTAACAGAATTAATGAGGTTATCTATTAGAGCGGTAAAACTTAATGCTAGTAGTATTAAAAAGCTGTCAATAATCAAATATACCTAAAGATAAAAATAAATTGGCTTAATAAAACTTGTGAGTGAATCGAAGAAATTAGATGCAAAAAATTAGTGATGATGGGTCGTTTCTTCATGAGCATGTTTTCTGTTATTGCTTATTGAAGTATAAACCCCTATAGCTATAAAACCAAATCCAAGAGCCATAATCAAATAGTCAGCAGGTAAAATTATAGCCCAAACTTCGTTCATAGTCGCGGCGAAAATAAAAATCAGAGCTAGAGTTACTAAGGTTATCCCAGTAAGGGTTTCTCCATTAATCCTTTCCATCTCATATAAAATACATATTATACATTATAAATATTAATATTTTCAATTTCAATATTTTCCCATTAAAATGCGAAAGAGTTGCATAAATATTGATCGAGGTATATAATTTTATACATTAAGTTATATCATATTTAACAAGCTATCTTAAAATCTTTAGAAAGCATTTTCAAATATGATATTTTTTACATTAAAGTATTATTTATGTTATAAAAATAAGCTTAATCAGTGGAAAAGGTGGATATGAAGTGCAAAGGAAATTAGCCATATTTATTTTCTGGTTTGTAGGTTTTGGGATCGGATTTGGAGGTTATTTAATGTTTCCAAATATTACGAATTGGTTTCATACAAATATGCCTCAATTTTTAGACACTTCTATAATAGGCGCTTTAATCGCTGGAATTATAGGTTCTGTACTAAGTACTATAACAATAATTAGTTGGGCAAATCGAACATCATAAACTAAGACTTTTCTTTATTAAAGAATAAAATAAAATAGAAGTTCTATTGCAATTGAATGTCATGATGACTAGTTATACTGAAATTTTATAAAAAATATTTATAGACACTTTCACTTTTATTTAGACTTCCAATTACTACAATTATTACCATGGTGTTTGATATTTTCTATAATATTAGAAATAGATAAGAAAATGATTTATCTGAAAATATATTTTTTTTGTATATAGAATTACTCATCATTTATTTAATATTTCATATTTTAAATATTTCATCTTTTTATTACTCAAAATTAAATTTACATTTACAATATATTTTTTATTAGGATTCTCCTATTTTGAAATGAAAACAAGATTAATTTAATTTTCGCTTTAATGATTTTATTCTTATAATCATTTTACATCTATTAGGTAAATTAGTTATGTAATAACGTTATATGTAAGATGGTATTCAGATGTCTATGTAAAGATAACTAAATTTAGGAATTTAAACAATATTTAATTTCAGTAGTTTCATCATATTTAATTATCATTATTTTGCTCTTCCTGATCATCATCTTCAGTTTGAGTAGATATTACTGGATTACTATTTTCAACAAATACGGACGTAGTGTATGTTATTTGTTCGTTATTATCATAAAAGGATCTTACTTCTAAACTTTTTAAGCCAGTTGGAGAATTGTTTGGAATACTAAAAGTTGACAGGTCTATTTGTTTCATTGGATATATCTCATTCTC
>JAATVK010000176.1 GCA_014523485.1 Nitrososphaerales archaeon TH5894 | reverse complement strand
CCATTGAAAAGAGAGAAGATGATAATAATGATAATAATAATTATGCCTTAGTGACTGTAAAGGATACCGGAGAGGGAATAGATCCAGAAATATTACCAAATATGTTTTCAAAGTTTATTACAAAATCTTTTGAAGGAATAGGTTTAGGATTGTATATCTCTAAACATATTGTTAAAGCTCATGGCGGTAAAATAGAAGGAAAGAACAATGATAATGGAATAGGCGCAGAATTTGGATTTACTCTTCCTCTAATAAAAGATACTAAAACGTTATAAGACAACAATCATAACACCTCTTATAATATCAAATTAAAGAATTTCTCGCAACTTGTTGTTCTAGATTGAGTTCTAATTATAATCTATTAAATACCCTATGTATAAAATTTACCAGTGATATAGATTTTTTTTGGTTTGTATCCTTTCAACAAAAATAATTCAGAACTATTATAAGAACAAGATGAAATTTAGAGTTAATGCTTCAATTTCTCATTATAACAGGGTTCGGTAACATAATACATATTAATTTTTTGGATTATCTATAAGATATTATTTACTTAAGAAGAATCAAAAATATGTGTAGTATTTCATATATAATTATTTTGTAATAATTTTTTATTATGTATAAGTTGACTATAACAGAATTATTATCACTTGCAATTACAATCTTTGGAGCTACAAACATGATGGCTCTTCAAGGAGTGGTGGCACAGAATTATTATAACAATGAGCAACTCTATGCAGATCATTATCCCCCTTCAATAAACTATGGAGAAGAAGAAGAAGGGAATGACAATAGCTATTCTTACAATAATTATTATCCACTGTCACCATCATCACCATCATCATCGAATTATCCAATGGATGTAAATAAATATGAATGTCAAAAAGGTCAATTTGAAGGATTCTTTGTAAGTTCTCCCAAATTTTGTGCTATATTACCACCATTTACATTGATGACTTGGAATATCTATCAAGGTGCAGATCTCTCACCACTATTCAATGCTACTACGCCATCTGAATTTGTTACCGCTGTCGGTTCCGCATATAATAGATTCCAAGCAACCAACTTTGGAGAAAGAGCTGATTCAATTGCAGATAAAATTCAGGAAACTCGGCCTGATCTGATAGGTCTTCAAGAAGTG
Source organism: Nitrososphaerales archaeon TH5894 (assembly GCA_014523485.1). GTDB lineage: Archaea > Thermoproteota > Nitrososphaeria > Nitrososphaerales > Nitrososphaeraceae > TH1177. The sequence goes on along the minus strand of JAATVK010000176.1, from coordinate 2,407 downwards.
ATATTACTTAGAACACAGATTCCCCCTGACGGTCCTGCGACACCTGCAACTAACATTACATCGGATTATCTCCAAATTCTCATCGACACGCTAGAAGAACGGGGATTAATTTATGAGCCGATTGTTGTTCAGAACGGTACGGACATTGAAGTTCCTGGCTTAATCTCTACAGGCCTTGTGGATATAAGGCTCACTGACAGAGATGTAATACTAGCCCGAGCAAACAACAAAGATTTTACATTATCAAATATTCAAGGAGCACAGTTTGCTGCGAAACTCCCATTAACAAGTCCATTTGGACCTATTAGTATACCACATTCATGGGTTGCAGTAGATGTAACGTTTGATAAAGGAGATAAAGCCCGTATAGTATCTACTCATCTAGAGCCTCTGTCACCTATTATTCAGGGATTACAAGCAGACGAATTGTTAAAGGGACCTGGTAATACACATTTACCTGTTGTGTTCGTAGGTGATTTCAATTCAAATGCTGATGGAACTGGGACAACAACATATACAAAACTAATAGATGCAGGTTTTATTGATGCCTGGACTATAAAAGGAAAAGGTAATGGTTTTACTTGTTGCCAAGCTGACGATTTGCTGAACAAGGATTCTTCCTTAACTGAGAGAACAGATTTTGTGATGTTCCGAGGCGATTTTAAGGTAAAAAATATAGGACTTGTTGGGAATTCACAAAATGATCGTACAATATCTGGTCTTTGGCCATCTGACCATGCGGGAATTGTGGCTACTCTAAAGCTGATTAGCGATAAATATTAATAAACTGCGTAGTTCTGAGATTACAATTTATTTTTTTTGAATTACATTTTATCAACTTTCGATAAATACTTACATCAGTCAGGCGCTAAAACTGAGGTATGTGAACTGTTTGCAGTGATTATAAAATTTAAAAGAATATATAATAAAAATAATTTTTAACCTTGTGTATACCGAATTAATAGTGTATATTATTAGTATTTTTCTAGGCACCGTCGGGGGTAATACCGATAGCAGTTCTAAAAGAGGAGTCCAATATAGATATACTACTATCTCGTATTTAGCTTTTATTATTAGAAACTTATTTTAAATTAATTGTTAAATATTAAGATAGGTGAATCATGAGAAATTTCCTGAATTGTACCGATATCTAAAATAAGGGTCTCAGATATGGTGATAAAAAGGATATAATATTTAACGAATAATTTTATATACATATAATGATAAAAGTTGATTTGTACTACTTTGACAGTTTTTTAATTGTATTTAATAATACCTTTTCCTCAACCGGTTTTATCAATATTTGGTCCTTGGATAAACCGGGAACTATAGTTAATATTTCATCTAAGATATCTAATGCAGTTATAAAGAGAATCTTGATTGTAGGGTCTATAGCTTTTATTTGTTGGTATAATTGAAAGCCGTTTAAATCTTTCATTCGTATGTCAAGTGTCACTAGTAAATCCTCAAAATTTGAAAGGGTTTTAATATAATTCAATGCATTAGTAGAGTTTGTAAAAGAAATTATTTCATAACGACTTTCATTTAAAAATGATTCATAAGTAAGAAGTATATCTGGGTCATCATCGACTAAAATTATTTTTTTCTTATTATTGTCTCTTTGATGAAAAAATAAATCTTTTTTATATTTAGTGTCTATAAAATCATCAGTAGAGTAATCTAACAATTTATTTCTAAGAGGGAATTTAATACTACTACTACTATCATCAATCAATGACAATTTGTTAACTCTTTTGATACTATATGTGGAATATACAAAAGTTTCAGTTATTTTACATCCACCATTACTTAGAAAATTGTAATCGTTAGCAATATTAGAAAAAGATTTTAAAATTCTATAACAATTATCTCCAATAATTATTTGATTTGCAATAGAAGGAGAGGAAGAAGAATTTATCTTCGAACAGAGGTTTATAGTTGACCCGAATAAATCTATCTGGCTGTAATCACCTACTAGAGCTAAATCTAGAACACCAAAATCCATACTAATTCTATAGCTGAATGGAGGCAAGTGTTGCTTTGATAATTCTTGATTAACAACATGACGGGCATCTAAGATTTCCATACTACATTCAATAACTTCTCTAAATACTTTTTCGTTTTTATTATCAGATGTTTTAGGAAAATATAATAATAAAGAATCACCCATATTTTTGATAACTTTTCCACCATAACTTTTGACTATTTTCGATATTGAATTTATAAATTTAGAATAATAGATTCTAATATGTTCTAAATTATTTATTGTAATAGTATTTTTAGTTGAATCTACCAAATCAATAAAACCTATACAACTCTTTAATGAGTCACCTGAAAATCGTACTTCATTAGAGGAAAAGTTTTTCATTAAAATTGCTCACAAAATTAAATAACTGAATGGTATATT
>JAATVK010000175.1 GCA_014523485.1 Nitrososphaerales archaeon TH5894 | reverse complement strand
TTCTCTAATGGAATAACATAACTATATTATTTTCTTTAATTGATACAAGAGCAAATATAATAAAAAAGTAATTGAAAACTATAGGATACCTAATGCTATAATTTATCTTATATTTGATTCGTTTTCTTTAATTGCTTAAATCTTATCTATGATATAAGAACAGGAATAAATGAAAGTAATACATGGATGGACTAAAAAACTGTCAAATCCAAAACTATAATGTCATAGTAAATCAAATAATCCTACACATACACATGGTTGTATATCTGATAATATAATTATCAATCTGTGACCATTTAAAAATCAAATAATTAGTTCAACAATAAAACAACAAATAGATTGATGTTTATAATCAAATATGCAGGCTGAAAAAAGCTATCCACATGAGACGAGAATTATATATATATATATATCTCAAAATGCTCCCATTATTCTAGAAAAAAATGGTATCGTCAAATTAAAAAATAAAATCCTCTTCTATTCTATGTTTATCTTTTAACATTAACGAATGTTTAAATATTGACAATACTGAAATTTATTTTGAATCTATCTTGCTTAAGATATATTATTATTTTTCAATATTTCTTTTTCAAACTTTATTAAACCCAAACTAACAGTATTTTATATAATGTCCTCTTTTGGGGTTGATACGCTCGGTGGATTGACTGAAAAATTAAAACAATTAATTAATGATACTCAAAATTCGTATGAAACCCTTATTGACTCTACACAACGTTATAAACAAGGTAAAATGAAGGAGAAAGAATATTTCTCGAGCATTGGAAAATATCTAATTGCGAGTTCTGCAATGAATTTTCTAGCCATCAAGATCATATTAGAAATAAAATCCGCAATTGATAAAGGAAAGTTACTTAAGAATCCTACTGGCGGTATTGCAGACCCTAACTCGAATACGAGCTCTTCTGCAGGTTTTGGAATTGGCGGATTTGTTGGTGGAGGAGGTTCAGTTGGTAGTGGTATTCAACAACAATATTCTTCATCATCAATAGAAGAACCAACCATTAAACCTGTTGATTTAGAAATAGAAAAACCATCTCAAGATATAACTACATCAGAAGTAGATTCATTAAAAGATAATAAAACATTTAAAAATTGTATAGTTTGTGGAGTTTTAATTCCAACAAAAGCAAAATTTTGTAGCAAATGTGGTAATTCGCAATAATTAAAAACAAGTTATAACCTTTTATTAATGATGAAAGTATTTGATGGTAAGTCAGCAGCAGAAGAATACATGTCTACTCATACTTTGACTTTTTCTACACCTGAAATGACACTTAAAAAATTTGCAGTATGGTTAGCGGAAATTGTTGAAAATAATGGTGAGGAAGTACCTCGAATTATACTTTATCTACAAACAAGAGACAAAGAAAATGAAGAGCAAAGCCAATCAGATGAGACATCGATTAATAAACCTATCAATTTTTCGGATCTTTTACCTGATGTTGATGAAACTTTCAAACCCACAGGAGCAATAGCTGATATGTTTAACAAAACAGAACCATCATTTTCTAAAAATATTGAATATCCTACAAATCCAGAATCAAAATTTTGTATTGAATGTGGTAATAAACTTCGAACTGATTCTAAATTCTGCACAAAATGTGGTGCGAGATTCTAAAATTTAAATACATAATAACAGTAAATTAAGCTTGTTTTCATTAGCTATTTCTATTTTCCATAAATTCTTTTTCTTTAATTAATAACTAATACTCATTACAAATTGATTGAGAAATTAAAATTTAACGAATAGAATCTGACATTTTTATACTTTTGACAGATTTGCATATCTTAATAATTTAAATTAAAAAAATAACATATGTAATAAATATTGCATTTATTAGATCCTTTAATAATCTTCCTCAAATTCGTCAAATGAATCTTCTTCTACTTCATCTAAATCATCATCAAACTCTTCTCTTTCTTCTGCTGTTTTATAAGGTAAATCAGCTTCACCTGAAACTCCACAAACAGGACATCTAAATTCTATGGTTTGTCCTTCCAGATCCAATAAAAATTCCTTGGAAAATATCTCATCACATTTTGAACACACTAATGTCACTTGAATATTGTCTTGAGTAAATTTATGAGACTGGACCCTAAAGTTCGCGTCAGCCATTCTTCTTACCTATAGAAAATTTACTTCATTATAAGCCTTTCATTATAAAAATATTATGGAAATTTAAATAAAATTTAAATAAAAAACAACTTTTTATTTTAATGTGATTAATATTTTAAGTAATTTATTATTTTTATAAATTAATTATATTATTTTGTCTAGTATAAATTAAATTAAGAATATTTTCTCTTATTCCTTTTTCTTCAAATACTCCTCGATATGCTATAGTCATTATTGAATTATTATTTCTAACTCCTCTCATCTTCATACAAAGATGTTCACCTTCAGCTATAACAATTACTCCACTAACTCCTCTTTTAGATATTTCATTTGCTATTTCAGTTGTTAATCGCTCCTGAATTTGCATTCTTCTTGAGTATTTCTCAGCTAATCTAACTAATTTTGATAGTCCAAATACTTTGCCATTTGGAACATAAGCAATATGAATTCTTCCATAGAAAGGAAGCATATGGTGTTCACACATGCTATAAAATTGTATATCTCTAGCTATTATTGCATTAGTTTCCTCACTAAAACTAACATCTAATTCTGAATTCATTTTATATCCAGAGAAAATTTCTTCGTACATTTCAGCAATACGTTTTGGTGTTCCTATTAATCCTTCTCTATTAGGATTCTCTCCTAATTCGATCAACAGCTGTCTAATTAATTTCTCAATTTTATTTTTATTTATTGTTCCAGTTTTTTGTACTCTACTATTTGTCATCTTTTAGTTATCTTGCTCCTATTATCTTGTGCAACTGAGGAATTATACGAACTTCGTTATATATTGGATAAACAAGGTCATAAAACTGCAATAATCTATTCACAGTTGGTTCATTTATCGTAGAAGTTGGCTGTATTATAAATCCTGCTAAGTCATCACATTTTATAGTATTAAAAATAACTTCTATCAATTCTCTAAATTCTTTAATAGATGTGGAATTAGATACTACAATTTTTATAAAAGTGATTTTTTTATTGTCTATTGCAGTTTTTAGACATTCTATTTCATTATTTAATAGATATCTATAATGTTTATTATCAACAGCTTGTGAATCCTTTGTCTTAAATTCTATCTTGCAGATATCAATATAAGAAATAATTTTATTGAATCTATCAACATCATAACAAGAAGATTCAATATATGTTCTTAAACCTAATTCTTCCTTAATGAATTTTGCTAAATCCTTTACTGCCTCATATTGAATTAACGG
>JAATVK010000174.1 GCA_014523485.1 Nitrososphaerales archaeon TH5894 | reverse complement strand
TTATCTTCTGCATCCTGGGAAAATGCTCTATAATATTCAAACCCTGCACGCATTCCACCAGGAGAGGAATAATGGGACACATATCTATCTATTTCCTCTTCTGTAATTGCATCAGGATTATAAGCTAAACCTTTATAGAACTATGACAAATATTGTCTTTCTTTATCTTCTACAATAGATTCTGGTAAGTTTAGTACCTGATGAAAAGCAAACCACCAAGGGCCATTCTCACCAAATTCAGGAGGTATAAATCCAGGGAATATAAAATCCATAATAACTAATTTACTTACATTGTTGGGATGAGCTGCTGCATAGGAATAAGCTGTCTGTGAACCTATATCGTGTGCTACCAACAAAATTTGTTCATTAATGCCTAATTGAGTTATCAATTGATAAATATCTTCTGCAGTAGTCTTACCATCATAACCAGTTACAGGCTTTGAAGAATCACCTAATCCACGCAAATCCGGGACTATAACAGTATAATTTTTAGCTAAAGCTGGCATAATATGATCCCATTCATACCATGTTTGTGGCCAACCATGCAACAATACTATAGGGTCGCCTTGACCACCTATAAGATAGTGAAGTTGAATACCATTCACAGATGCTATATGATGTGAAAAGGTCACATTATCAATATTAAAGGACAAGTCTTCATTAAAAGGTAATTGTTGTTGTGCTATTGCAGTATGATTTATATTTAATGTTAATGAGCTAAAAATTAATACGACTACAAGAATTGTAAGAAATATTGTTACCAAATAAAATGAAAAATAAAATGGAGAGTTGGTTTTTTCATTCATTGTAAAATTTAGGCAGTAGTATCTAATAAACATGGTAATAATTTGTAGTTACATTCAAGGTGAACGTAAGATATTGCAATTGAACTTGTTATAGGATAGATTTGGAAGGTTTTTATACATATACATACTATCTGAATTGTAATATTATATTTTAGGCTAAACTCATGAATGATATAACTAATAATAAAGAAAAAGAAGACAAATATAATAATAGTAAAAATAAGTTTGATGAAAAATCTACAACATCATATCAAAATAAAATACCTAAAGATGCTTGGATTACATTAGCAATACTTAGCTTCATTGGGCTAATTATTGTCTACGGTGAAACCATGATTATACCTGCCATTCCAGATTTGGTTGAAGATTTTAATATACCATATAATACTACTGCATGGGTACTTACCGCATATTTAATTGCAGGAGCGGTAGCAACTCCTATTGTAGGAAAATTATCAGATATTTATGGAAAAAAGAGAATTTTACTAATTGTTATGATTATTTATACAGCAGGAACTTCATTTGGAATAGTCTCTAACGATATTTCAACAATGATCATAGTACGCACAATCCAAGGAATAGGTATGTCTGTCTTCCCTATTGCTTTTACCATTATTCGTGAAAAATTTCCAGAAAATAAATTATCTATTGCTGAAGGAATCCTTACATCTATATTTGCAGCAGGAGGAGTTATAGGTTTATCTTTAGGAGCAACAACAATCGAATATTTTGGTTGGCGTTCAACTTTTATATCAATCGCACCTCTAGTGCTTATTCTCACGTTAACTATTATGCGAATTATTCATGTTAAAGAGCAAGAAGAAAGTAATAATAATACTGTACCGTTAAGAAAAAATATAGATATTAAAGGAGCTATAGCTTTAACAACTGCTATATCTTCTTTCCTAATTTCAATCACATTATTAGGAAATTCGAATTCTGTAGATTTTAATAATAATAACAACAATACTATAAATTCAAGTTTAATTATATTATTTTCTGTAATATCTATTATATCATTGTTTATCTTTGTTCTACTACAACGAAGGACACATATTCCCCTAATAGATATAAACTTGTTAAAAGATAGAATACTTCTTCCAACAAATATCCTGTTAATGATTATTGGCATTTCAATGTTCATGATTTATCAAACTATATCTATACTTATAAGAAATCCTACTCCATCGGGGTTCGGCGGAAGTGCAATTGATGCAGGAAATGTACAACTTCCTTTTATGTTAATCTCTTTAATAATTTCTGTTTTATCAGGGTTTTTGATATCAAAATTTGGTAATATAAAACCTACAATAATAGGCAGTATCATTAGTGTTATTGGTTTTTCAAGTCTTTTTATGTATCATTCTACTGAATTTGAAATAATAATAAATTTGTCTATAATAGCAGGAGGATTATCATTAGCTGAGGTAGGAGGTTTTAATATTACATTAGTATCTGTATCGCCTAAGTTAAGTGGAATATCAATGGGTATTACAGTTCTTTTATTTCTTATTGGAATGTCTATTGGTCCAGCAATAGCTGGTATATACCTTGAAATGTTTCAATCTCCTATTATGATAAATGAGAATAGTTATTCTTTTCCATCCGAATTTTCATATGATATGATATTTTTTACGGCAGCATTGCTCTCATTTGTATTTTTAATTCTTGCTATATTAACTGCAAAAAAATTGTATCTACAAAGATAATTTTATGTTTGTTATTATCATATTGAATTCTTTTAAAACTGCATCAATATTAATTCTTAGCATATCTTAAGGCTCTATACTTTACAAATACTACGAACTAAAAATAAGTTTCTAATAATAAAAGCTAAATACAAGATAAAAGATTATATCTATATTAGCCTCTTAATTTAGAACCGCTATCGGTATTACTCCCGACAGGCCCGTAGTTTTCTCAGGTTCACTATTAAGTTTTTACAGATTTACATATGTTAAAATTATAAAAATTTATGAATCTTCTATTTCTGTATAATCTTCTTCATTAGTGTTTGGTTCCTCATTATTAATAAATTGTTGTATACTATCTTTTCCATAATCTTCTTCTCCTTCTTCATTAGTATTTGGTTTTGTCATAGTATCAAATTGTTGCATCACTTGAGGATCTGCCACAGCAGCTTTGAATATTTGGTTCTCTGCTTTTAATATAGTAACGTGAATTCTAGTAAGAGTATCTAATGATTTATCAATATCTGAACTATCTATGGCTTTGAGAGCTTTATGTAAAACACTTAGAAAGTTTGTAGGCAAAGGTTCTATTTCTAACAATTGTGATTCAACATCTCTAACACTTGTTAGTGCTTCTTTGAGATTTCCATCAATTATTGCTAAATTTGCTTTCATCAAAGTATCCTTTAATTCAAAGATATTTACTTTCATTAATGCCTGAGCGATGACATTCATGTTTTGATTTTGATGTTGTTGTGGTGCTGTTTGGTTGGATGAATTAGTCTGAGCTTGTACGTTTTCTAGCAATGACGGAATAGATAAGAGAGCAAGTGGAATTACCAAGTAGATAATAATATTTTGATATTTCATTTGAATGATATAGTAGGAGATTATTTATATGATTTATGAAAAAAATCTCACATAGAATAAACAAATCGAATTTTCTGAAAGTTTCTTATAATACTGTTTTAAATTATTTGATCAATTTACATTATACATAATAAATTGAGAATTCAAATAGTCTATTAAAAACCAATTATTTTTCATATTGCGATATAATAATTTATTAGGACAATGATATATAAAACTAACTCTATTTTTGAAAAAATAGAGTTAGGTGAATTGTAATTTCTTTCAAAAGTTATTTCTCATTCATATCCATTTTTACAAATAGATAATTAAAACTAATAGAAGGGAAAACTTTTTTTATATTTCTCAATGTGTTATATAGATGATTTTCACAGCAAAATAATATTCATGAAAGCCTTGATTAAGAAGAGTTTTTATTGCATTTTTTTGTTCTTCTCCTTTCAAATGTTGAAGAATAACGCTATTGTTTAAAGGAACCCATACACCAATGCTAATGTATTCATCATCATCATGAAGATAATTTTTATTTATTGATAATTTGTTTCTTGGAATTATGATTCTTAATAACATTTTCTGCATTTATATTTTGTAGCAAATCATAATTATCTGTATTATTTGATAACAATAATAACTGTACATTATTTATGATAAAATCCAATATAGAGAATACAAATGTATTATAGCCTTGAGAAATCAAATGAAAAAATAGAAAAAAAGTTATAATTAAAGACATGACCAATAATAAAAAACTAATAAAAAACAAGGAGAGATTTTGTTATTCTCTTTAATATATATACTTTAATTGTTAAATCATTTTTTAAAATAATTATTCAATTAAATTAAATAAATTTCCAACAATAAAAGCTAAATACGATGTGGTAGAACCCTACTACATGGAAGGCTCTACTCCCGACCAACTTCCTTAATAGGTAGCTGAACCCGAATGTTTTAATGGACACAAATAAATTCAATAATTAATTATTATTATTATTATTCGATTCAAAATATATAAAATACTTTTCCAGGTAGTCAAAAATACTTTAAGTTTTCTAACAATAAAAGCTAAATACTATGTAATATTGGAAGTCCTCACTACATACAGAATTTCATTTAGATTTTCATAATAGTATATTTAACCATTTTTTAAAAATAGAATTTATTAATGAATTTCCTTTTCTAAAGCCTCTTTTAACATATCTATATATATGTTTATGACGGTCATTGTTTATTGTTTTCCATAGTTCTACCAAATCAGATTTATTAGCACTTTCTGTATCACGAATATATTTATCAATTGTATCATAAAGGAAATCAGCATCTCTTCCTAAAGCAGACAATATATTGTATGTAGAATTATTTAAGCCAGTTTTTTCATTTTTA
>JAATVK010000173.1 GCA_014523485.1 Nitrososphaerales archaeon TH5894 | reverse complement strand
CTTGTTTTTCTAGATATAACTGCTTCAGAACAGAAACGAGACATTATTAAAAATGTAGTTCGAAATGTTGCTAGAGTTATAGACATACCCTTTACTGTAGGTGGAGGTATCAAAAAATTAGAAGATGCTAGAGATATTTTATTAAGTGGAGCTGATAAAGTTTCAATAAATACATCTGCTATAAAAAATCCAGAATTAATCACAGAATTAATGTCTATTTTTGGAAAACAATGTATAGTAGTAGCAATAGATGTTAAAAAAAATTATTATGAGATTGATCCTAAGGAAACTCTAAAAGATAATTATGAGTATAAACTGAAACAAAATAAACCTTATTGGTTTGAAGTTATGATATATGGAGGAAAAGAAAGAACAGGTATAGATGCCATAAAATGGGCTAGAAAGGTAGAAAAACTAGGGGCAGGGGAGGTTCTTTTAACAAGTATTGATGCAGATGGAACTGAAGAAGGATATGATTTAGAATTGAACAAAATTATTTGTAGAAAATTAAATATACCAGTCATAGCCTCTGGAGGATGTGGCAAACCAATACATATGTTGGAAGTTTTCCAAAAAACAAAGGTAGATGCAGCTTTAGCAGCATCTATATTTCATTATAAGAAGTCTACTATTAAAAGAGTAAAACAATTTTTAAAAAGAAATAATATATACGTAAGAATATGATATAAAATCGATTTTGTTATTATAAATTATCTATTTATATTATCAGATCTAATATTAAAGAAGATTAATTAAAAATTAAATTAACTCGCATTTATTAATTATTTATTAAACCTTTTAAATGTCCTTCTTGTTCTAACTTATCAGCATGAGCCGCAATATATCTCCAAATTATATCTGCCTTGTCAGATTGAAAATCCCAAGGTGCAAGAAGTACTAGATCATTTTCTCTTATCCACATTCGTCTTTTTATCTTACCTCGAATACGGCATGTACGTACTTTACCATCATTACATTTGACAATAACATTATCGCCTCCTACGAGTTTTATAACTCTTCCAAACATTTCTCCTTCATGAGGCATAACAAGCTCTTTTAATGCCGCCTCATTCAAAACTTTTCTTTTGCCTAAATCTAATCCTTCCTTATATATATATATAAAATAATGTAATTTAAAAATGTATTGTCTAATGATAAGGGATTTGAAAAATCTAAAAGAAGTTAACAATCATACTGCAATCACATTAGGTTTTATAGTTAAGTTAGTACTGTAATAAAAGTCACAAGTAAATTAGCAGGAAAAACTATTATTATTGATAACTATCAAGAATAGATTTAATTCAATTATTTTCTAAATATTACCATATCCACACCTCCCACAATAAAAATCATTGTTTAAAGTTATTGGATATTGAAATTAATATGCGTAGTTCCTATTGAAGAGCACTTATAGAACATTAATAGCTATAGAAGATTAATTTGTTTTATATTTTTTCTTATATATCGTTTGTTCTTCTTAAGAACTAAATGATATTTTACTGCCTTCATATTGATATACTTTAGAAATATCAGATGATATAGTAGTAATAATATACATTCAATTTAACTAGTTCACTTAAGTGTAAAAAATATATCATGTGTATAATATTTCATTTTGTTCTAGGTATCGATATTTTTTTATATATATTATATAACCTATATTATATGATGTAGATTCTTTTAAGTTTCTGGGAAATTAATATAACTTTTTTTGCAATATTAATAAAATGATGAATTTTCAATAATACATATCTAAATAAATATTACCATAGTATACATTTGTAGAAATGATTATAGATAGAATATCATTCTAATTATTAAAAACCAGCAACATACAAAAGTTAATTTCGATTATTATAAATTTAATTGATTAAATAATAGTGATTCACAGTACAAGAAAAAATATTCGTATAACTTTCATGAATGATAAAGCTAATATTGGAACCAATCATATAATCAGAACGAAATATAGAATTTGATCAGGAAAATAGAAAATTCGTATTTACTATAATGTTAACTAAAAAATTTATTGGGCTTTATTAAATTAGTATAAATTTATATTAAAGGTTTAAATTTGTTTCCATAATAAGTTATATATTATATTATTTGAAATGTTTTAATAAACACTTTAATCATTAATATTTAATTTTTCTTTATCATATATAATATTATTTATAAAATTACTTATTATATTCATAGTTCACTAATTTTTTATAAATATGAAATAGATGAATTTATTTATAATATTGAAATTCATTACAATATTCCAAATACAAAATATAGTATAACCATAATTATTCCAATTACTATAACAATAGATCCTATAATGTACAATAGTCTTGCTGGAAGAGAGGGAACGAACCTATTCAAAACTAATAAAATTATTCCTATTATAATTAATGCAATTCCTGTTTCTAATGATACCATTTCTATCCTATTATAATTATCAATGTTTATATCTCTTATAGTATTAATATTTTTAAATTATAAATATAATAAATAGAAGTTATTTCCAATCAAAATATTTATAGAATTACTCTTATATTATCTAGAAATTCTGAAATAATAGTTCTAAAATATTCAAAAAGACATAATAGAATAAAAATATACAAATAATTATAAGCTGTCACTATCCATAACTTACATAAGATATATTATACTATTCACATAGAGAATATTAAATACATTAATCAAATCAGAATCTGATATATTTACGGTAGATAGAGAATTAGAACAAAAACTTGATCGGTAGACATATTATTATTTATCTGATTGTTTTATTTTAATACCTATGAATCAGTTGGAACTCAAGAAATTATTTAAGAGCTCAGTTAAAAATGGTCATATCAATAATAACCATCTTATACCTTTTTTAAATTCTCAAACTCATGAGATTAAGATCAAGGAGGAAGGATATTTTCGTAATTTTGATTTAGTAATTGCATTGATTAATAAAGAAAATAAACAAAAGAAGACTACTTATGAATATTTTGATTTAGAATATGACATTCAACATAATATTCTTATGAGATCACAGCAATTTACTGAATTCTCTAAACTAGAGAAATGTAGAATTGAAAATATAACATTTATACCCGTTGAGATAAAATCCGATAATGATGTGCTCGATGAGCGACTTCCTAATCAAATATTAAATGCCATTCTTACATTTGGTAGATCATATTTAGTAATAGACAAAAAATATATTCTAAATAGAAATTTGCAAATATTAAAACTTCTTCCGACAACAATAATAGGATATAGTGGAAAAGAAGACTACTTTGAAATATTATCTATATTTAATAGATCTATAATGAATGGCATATTTAATATCCCAAAGAGAAGTTTTATGAAATTGCTAATAAACGATAATATAACTAATAAAATATCAGACATGGTTAAAATATATCATAGCCTTATAACTTTAGAACAAATTAATCAGAAACTTGTATTTAACTATCTTTTCAGATCAGAAGAAAATTTAAATATAAATTTTTTGTTAAAAGAAGAAATAGATTTTTTGAAACAATTTTGTAATTTTTCTAAGTTACCTTCAGAAAAAACTAAGAAAAAACAAATTAAAAAGTTACTTAAAGATAGTAGAAATTATTTAATTACTGATTTTTTGTAACCACGAACTATTAAATAATTTATAATTATAATAACCTATATTTTATAATAAAAGAGCACATATTTTATAACTTAGGTAATTTAGATTCTATAAGTATATTTGTTTGGAAATTGGTTCGTTACTACTAACAGTTTTACTAACATACGTAAGGCAGATTTCAATATTATTCAATACCAACAATAACATAAACAGGAAAATTAGTATATTTAGGCAATATTTAGAGCACTCAAATTTGTTGTATTTCCAATAATAAAATACATAAAAATACTTCTAAATATCCAACTCAATGATTATCCTAATTTTTAATTCAGGTAATTCTTACAGTATTTTAAAGATTTTGTTTTGCACATATAGCAAAACCTGAATGTGCACAATCATCAGTACGACATAAAGTACAGAATGGTACACCATCGGTGAAAATAATCTCAATATCGGATTTGTGAAAATTATCATGAAGTAACAATTTGTTATTCATCTTTTCAAATACGATAAGGATTAATTGAACATTCTTGTTACCATCTTCGCTATTTCCTTCTTCAATTGACAACCATTGACTAAAACACTCTATGCCTTCTTCTAAGTTGTTGTTTTTAATTTCCAATATTCCAGAGTTATAGACGCTTTTGGTTTTGGATATTATTGGCATTAATTTATTGTTCCTCTCTCTTTCTTTCAATTAGAAAGAATTGAAATTTATACAATTTTATTATTGTTATATTATTAGACCTATATTGTTATATTATTAGACCTACTATTTCAAAGTATCCTTTGAAATCTTAATAACTATTAAAAATTAGTTGTAGAAAAGTTTTTGCTTTCTTAGGTTAAAGTAAGATAGTGTAGTATTACCTAGGTTGTTCAGGATGGAGGTACGGTGAATGGAAGAGCGATTTTATCTTTTTTGCTTATTTAGAATCTATTGTATGTTTCAATTTGTAATTCGACCATCTTATTTATTATAAGATTAGGAAGTCTATTATGATAGTCTAAATTTTTATCTTCATTAATGTTTCCTCTAACTCTTTTCAAGAAATAAATCATCTGGTTAATTGAATCATGTATTAAAAAACTAATCTTTGATTATAAACATAAAATCAGAGAACTCTTAAAATCCGAGTTATTATTATATATATAAAATCACATGCTGGCTATGTATTCTGAAGAATTGATTCATAAACATTTGCTGTTAGCCTATGACTCATTGCTTGTAATGTACTTCCAGATTTTATAGCATTTTCCATTGAATCTAATTCTCTAGAAAGTAAATCTTGATAATATTTTTTAGTATTTTCTCGTGATTGTTGTAAAAAATCATTTGATTTGTTTATGAATTCTTGATAATCATTGGATACTTTACTATCCAATTCTTTCTCTAATCTTTTTTTTCTTTCAGTTAAATTTTCATCCATATCTTTGATTGTTTTTTAACTTATTATCTTTATCCTTAATAATCCCAAAATATTTTATTAATTACTGAGTTCGACTGAATTTTAACTTAATTAGTAAAAGCCATGTCTTGCTCAAAAAGGAAAATTATTTACTTTTGACTAGATTTTTCTTATTATTAGATTGACTAATTATTGTAAATTATGTTGGCAACCTTAAATTCTTGTTTTTCATTCTTTGAAAACATATTTGTTAAACTTGATAGTTAGAAAAAAGCTCATAGTAACGAAAAAATAAATTTGTTATGAATGTCAATATTATTATGATCATACTGCCCTATTACCTTAAATAAATAATAAATTAGTCTACGTTAATAAATCATCATAATTTTCATGAAATTTATGACCTAATTAATATTTTTAGAAAGGTTTTTAAAAATATAAAAGATATACATGCTGATAATAATTTAATTTCACGCCACACTTTGTACAAATATTGGTTTTTTTGTTATAGGTATGAGAAGATGGGGAGTGAGATCAAAAACAACCTTCCACCTTTTGAGATATTGTCTTTTGGTTTCTAGGACTTCCAGAGCATACACCAATGATTAATAGGAACTTAATTTTCAATGTTCCAAACATGATATTCTCATCTGCAAAAATTTTATCTGATAAGTATATATTTTTATCATTTGATACCATATGCAAATATTGAATTATCTCATAACTATTTGAAAGAGCAATAATCATACATCATTTCTATTTAAGTCAAAATCTATAATGAATTGTTTTCTGTATAGGAGTAAAATATCATTCATCTCCTCCTTCTTTTTTCTCTTGTTTATCTAAGGCTAAGTATCGTATTAAATCTTATAACATTTGTATAGGAAATTCCAAGATAAGCACGGGGAGTGGGATTCGAACCCATAAGGTACACTTGGGGGTTCTTATTTTTATAATTTAATTAACAATAATAGTAAATGTAAACTTTCAAGACAAATACATATGAGTCACTATTTTACTTATATGATTAGAAATCCTGAATTGTTATGGAGGGGATTGGGATTGGAAGACTTCATTGATTTTCTCTATCCAATTTAAATATATTATTTTTTGATTTCAATTTATTTATATGACAAATAGCTTTAATACAAGAAACTATTTAATAATAAATAAATAGAAATCTTTGTTAAAGTTTTGTTTAAGTCTAAAACAAAAATACCCTAAATAATCTTTGATTCTCTAAGACAATCCGTTCCATATTTTATTTGTATTAAATGTAATTGAATTATAGCTCATCATCGATACCCTTGATCTCATCATTAAAATGAGAATTGATTTCTAAAATATTATCAGTTAGTCTTTCGGCTACCATGTGTAGATTTGCATTTTCTCTGAGAAAAGCACTTCTTATACCTTTTGATACTTTGTAGTGCTCGATTGAAAGATTTGGCTCTAATAATTTTGGAGCAATATCTGAAAGTTTCGCAAAGGTGATCAGTTCAATTAATAATCGGTTACAGATTTCGTCTCCTTTTTCAGTTGTAGTAACGATGTATCTCCGTTTATTTTTCTTATATCTATATATCCACGCAATGCTAACATATTTCAGGTTATGTAAGATCAAATATTCTTAAATAAAAGAGGAGGACTTCACTTTAATGAGCAAACATTTTGCATCATAGATATAGTAAAATAAAATCTCATGACATTGTAACAGAAATAGATAGCAGGAGTAAAGAACATTTTTTTAGACTAAATTTGTTTTCTAAATTATTTTGTAGTAATATTATGATTATGTTACTGGTAGGGGTAATAGGAGCACAGGTTTTATCTAATCAGGACGTGTATGCTCAGGAATTCCAGGAAGGAGAGGTGTCTGCACCTGAAGATAGTGGTATAGAGCCAGAAAATTCAGTAATTGATGAAGGAGGAGTATCTATAGCAGATATCTGTGGCGATAATATTGATAATGATGCGGATGGTCAGATGGATGATCTTGATCTAGAAGGCTGTGTTCCAGCAACAGGAGAAGTAGGGGCTGAAGATGGAACAACAACAGCAACAGGAGAAGAAGGAGAGATAGCTACACCTGAAGATGTTGCAAGTTCAGAAAATGCAGTAACTGATACTGATGAAGGAGGGGTATCTATAGCAGATATCTGTGGCGATAATATTGATAATGATGCGGATGGTCAGATGGATGATCTTGATCTAGAAGGTTGTGTTCTACATAGCAAGATTTACGATTTCAAGGAACTAACCAAATTAATTCATCAGATTTCCGATAAGTTAAATGATTTGAAGGGTGCAGCAGTGGCATCAGAATTAATATCAATTAAAGATGATGTTGAATTTGCCAATGCAATAAATGAATTTTCAAACAAATTTTACCGTCAAGGATTGGATGCTGCGAGTCACAGTGAGACTATGTCCATACCATTAAAAATAACATTAGAATCATTAAGATTATGGATAGAAGACCCCGGTAATAAATGGGGTGAATGGAATTTAGATCCATTAGGTGAAAACGATCTAGATATGTCTGCACCATGTTATGTGACTGTTCCTTCTAGTCAGAATAAATGTAATGCCTATGTTGCAGAAGTAATATTTCTTGCTACTGGAATAACTTTTCCAGTTATTGAGGCCGAGCAAGCACCAGGAAAATATTTTCCATATCAAGCAGGACATTGGGGCGATACAAAGAAAACCATTCCACATTTTGTTGTTGTAAATAATCCTCAAATGGGTGATGTATGGTCTAATGGAGGTCATACTGGGTTTTATCTAGGTGAACATAATGGAATTAAATTATATATTAGCGCACGTTCTAATAGTGACGGAGTTTATGGAGTAGATTCGGTGCAGCATGAAGATGGTATACAAATTAAACAATTGGAAGAGGGTGGTGTCTTTAGAACGTTCACACCATAACTGTACAATTGAATCTTATATACTAATTACATATTATTTGATTAACTATGTTACTTGACATAATTATCCACTAAAATAAATTTTTTATACATCATATTAGTCCATAATATCTATATGCTTATATAGTAACTTTAATTGAGATATTTTAATGAATTATTTTTTTCTAGTCATTTTGTTATCAATTGTTTTAGTAATTTTTAATACA
The DNA here is from genome assembly GCA_014523485.1 of Nitrososphaerales archaeon TH5894. Taxonomy (GTDB): domain Archaea; phylum Thermoproteota; class Nitrososphaeria; order Nitrososphaerales; family Nitrososphaeraceae; genus TH1177. The sequence continues at coordinate 10,625 of JAATVK010000173.1, read as the reverse complement.
TATACTCATTCTTTGTTTGCAGAGCAACAAAATTTAAAAAATAGTAGTAATTATCAAACATCTTTAAATTTTTCTTCGCAACAAGAAAAAGAATCATTTTTACAAAAATGGTTAAATTTTAGTCCTTCCAAAGAAATCAAAGAAGTTCCAAAAACACAAACAACTTTAGCAATTCCAACACTAAATGATTTAGTAAATGAATTAGTTACTGGTGTTAAACTGGAAAATATAATTACTGTTCCAAATCAAGTTAAAGTAGGTGGCATATTTGAGGTAAATGCTACTGTAGTAAATACATTACCATTTAATGTAACAATTATTGCAGGAAATTGTAATTCTGATTTCTCTACAAACTTTTATAATAACGTAGAAGAAATAATAGTTCCACAATGTATGAATAGAGTTTTACCAACAGTACTAGAACTAGGAGATAAAGTTACAGTTCAAGAAAGTAGTGGAACAGGTAAACAATATAAAGCCGTGGCGGAGGGGGAAACAAATGGAACTGCCATTTTATCATATAGTATAGAAGTCAAACCAGAAGGTTTTCTAAAGGCAACATCATTAAAAGGTCAAGTAGTTCAACCATTTAGTTTTACTATACTTCCATAAACTAACTATTTCAAATAATTAGAATGGATATTAAATAAATGAATTCGGATTGGGATTCGAACCCATAAGGTACACTTGGGGTTCTTGTTTTTATAATTTATTGTTTCTATATTAGTGGTATATACAATTAAAAACTGATATTATAATAGATATTCAATTTAATAATGTTGCTTTATTATTTTAAAAAATACGATTAGTGTGGATGGGATGGGATTCGAAACTTCGGTTCGATGTCTTGATTGTTGAGACTTCATGTATTATAATTTAAGATTTACGATTAATATTTATTCATCTTATTCATTATGAATATGTAATTTAATGTATTCCTTTATCTGTTTGGTTTCATTTTTACCGAAATCCGCTTCTTGATTATTCCAATATCGATTCCATTCGTCTTCACCTTGTTTTAATGTAGTAATTAATTCTATTTCAACAGCATCAAGATGAGAACAATTTGTATATTCTATACTTGGATCTGTTTTTACTTTTTCCATAAGAATTTCTGTTTCTAAATTTGTTTTAATTATTTTTGCCATTTCTTCAGATAATGGGTTTAAAGCATTTAATGCAGAATCACCATATCGTTTATAATTTTCTCTCATTTCTTCTCTATCTTCTTCAAGAGAATGACCTATTTTAGTCAATTTGGCATTTTCAAATGAACAATTGATAGTAATGCTTTCTTGTCCTTTAACTGGAGTTAAAGAAGGTAGCAAGAATGTAGATGAAAGTAATAATAGTATTAGTAAACTTGATATGACAAAAATTTTCATATTGTGAAGCAATTTATAAATATTATATTAAATAAAATAAATTTTTTAAAAAATTAAAAGAATAAAATTTCTACAATATTTTATTAGTAATTGCTACAGAATAATATTTTTTATTATTTATATTTACTAAATTATTAAAATAAAATTTCATTATCGATATAATAGTTATAAAACATTAATTCAAGAATCTTAATGCAAATCTGTTTTCAATTGTTTAATTGAGATAAGGAGAATTCTCATCAGAGTTATCTAAAAAGATGAGTTGGATTCGAACCCTTATTCATCACATGGGGTTTCTACTGTCAACTATCGACAAAATGAAAGAAGATGATGATGGATGTTATTGCTAACTTGTCTAATAAATTGACTGTTATCTGGGAAGATGAGATGCAATCAAAAAAATAAATAAAGATTAAAAATGTTAAAGAGAATTGTTTAAAATTCTATATTTTACTCGTCGTCTCCTTCTTCTTCGTTATTTCCATCATTCTTTGCTTCATTAGATTGACCTTGAACCATTCCGGTATCATTTCCTTGACTTTGGTTCATACCACCCATATCTCCATTCATATCACCCATATCTTCACCTTGTGTCATTCCTGTATCATCCTCTTGTGCAAATGCTGGTGTTGATATTCCTGCTGCAATTAAAGCAAATACAAGAATTGATGAGGAAATTACTATTGAATAAATTTTTGATTCCATTATCACTTTTAGTTAAATATTATATATAATGATTAGAGAAATAATCTATATGTCAAGATATTTGTCTCTATACAATCTTTATTAGTGAAATAAGTGCATTACTATTACTATTGCTATCTAAATAGAAAATATAGATCTCTTAAATATAACTTTGTTTATATTTATTATTATTATGGAGGGCAATTTTGATAGTGACGATCAACTAATGATTGAGGAAAAGACGACTAAACCCATAATATTTACAACAAAAGATTTTCCATTATCATTACCTTCACAATTGTCATCACCAACTATAACACATGTAAAAGATGAAAGATTAGAACTCGTAGAAATTTCAAAAGGATTGATTGAGATTTTACAGGATGCTGGTTTTACGGTTGAAAGAATATTAGAGAATGGACCTTCCCATATTGCAGCAATATTAGGAATAGATGATTATGTAGCCCAGATAATATTTAGTGAGACAAAAAAATTAACCAGTAATTTAACTTCTAATTTGTAATTAAGTAATGGATACAAAGTTTAGGTACCTAGTTCCCTAAACTCGAGCCTACTTTCCAACCTAGAATGTCTATCTAATGATTTTATACCGTGTATTTCTTGCTCTCCTGTGTATATCCTGCCTGTATATCCTGCTGCTGTTGGTTCATAAATTGTTAAAGAAATTAATCTAGACAATTAAATTTTCTTCAACAAATAATTAATTGATAGATGTTTATTGTGAAAAAATAAATAGGATTTTTATTAATAATAAAAGATTGATTAGCCAACCATAACTCTACCTGTCATCCATGGATGGATTGCACAATGATAGCCAAATTCTCCTGGAGAATCAAATGCATTATCCCATACCCTTCCTGGAGGTATTGGACCTGAGTCAAACAGTCCTTCTTCATCTGAAGTTACAGTGTGTTGTATTGAATCATCGTTTGTCCAAGAAACCATACTTTTTATTGGCATGCTGATAAATTGAGGTACAAATGATTGGTCATTGTTTGGATCGGCTGCTCCAGGTGTTATATATACTGAATCCATTTGAGAAAAGACAGGTATAGTTGTTGTCATTGTTGTTGGATTCAATAAAAACCCAATGACTAGTATTATACTTGTCATTACTATAATCAAACTTGAAATAAAAATTTTCATTGCATGTGATGGTGAAGTCTAATTTATAAGAAATTCTATCTAATTAATTTAACTCTTACTTTAAAATAATTGTGGCAAGATTTCAACAACCACAACCATTTTTTAGAAGTTAAATGCCATAGCCTACTACTACTACTACTATCATAAAGGAACAATGACCTAGATAGAAAGAAAGGCTATGGCTGCTATGGATATTTTTCTTGATAGAGTGGTGTTTAATATCTGTCCAATATAATATATAATAATTTGATATTTTTATTCATATTTATAAAATTGTCATAGCCTGAAGATACTGCTGCAAGCAACGTTGTTGTCAAGTCCAGACTATGACAATATGACTTGTTTTCCTATGAAGTGTAATTAATACCCAATGATAGTATAATTTAGGAGTTTGCAATTATGATTCTGTTTGCTTTTTTGATACGAGTTGATAGTGTTCTTCACACACAGGAAAACTTTGCGAAGTATTCTTATTTTCAACATGTCTTGTAGCAGGGTTAGAACATTCCTTCTCTGCTGGATGACCCATTGAATTGACATAAGTTGCGTAATAACATTGTTCTTCTTTTATGGTGTTACTCATTCTCGTATAATCTGTCTTTTCCGATCAAAAACCTTGTTAATAAATATTTGGTTCTAATTCTTCAGAACGATTAAAAAACCATAACCTACTACTATCAAGGACTATCAATAATAGAAGGCTATGGAATTATTGAAGGTGTTTTGTTTTTATTTCCTATCCTATTATAGGTGTAAATAAATTACTAATATTCTATATAAGAATTGGAGATAATTTATTCAAACCATAGCCTTCTACTCTTCTTTGGTACAAGAAGTAGAATGTAGTAGGAGCGAATTTAGAAGGCTATGGCAGGGTTTGTGTGAATCTTTCTTTCTTTGGACTGAATGGATGACGATCCAATTCAAGTATAGAAATCTGTTAATTATACTATATAAGACTTGAAGACAAATTAATTGTTATAGCATGAACAAACTACATGATGATTTGGTGTATAGGATTAGCATATCTAGACTATGAAAAAAATTTGTTTTTTACCAGATTTTACTTTTAATTAGTTTTATTGCTTCTTCATATACCTTTTTTCCTTTTTGTTTATCACCGTTAAAGCATTCATTCGATATTTTCTCAATAACTTCCTCCGGAGGAATATTTTCTAGATTTGTCTTGCTTTCGTTTTTCTCATCAGTAGAAAACAAATTTGTTAAACTTGATGGTAGCATTGATAAAAGACCTGTTGCTTTGATTGGTTCTGAATTTAGAATAAAATATCGACATGTTATTGAAATACTTTGTCTTGCAACATTAGGTTCAATTCCTAATCTTTCTGCAAAACTTTCAATAATATTTTCCATAAATAATATTTGACGACAAAATATTTAACAAATTAAGTTATAACATTTTACAATATCTACAAATAGATTATGAATAAGAATATTTTCCATTGTATAGATAATTATTATTTTCTAATATTTTAATAAATTGTCGTTAGAAATTAAATTATAATCCTATAGTTAAATAAAAATGAATTAATTTTTAATAAAATTTAATCCCTTTTGTATTGTTTTGCTTCTTCTTCAGTTACCGTAAAAAAGACAGTACTGCCATCAAAATGGTCTACTAAATTTGTAGGAATATAGAATACATCTTTGTCTACAGTACCTTTTTGTGTTACTATGAATTCTCCTGTAACTTCTTGAACTTCCCCAAGGTCAGCATCTCCTAGTCCCCTTGCTTCTTTTTTGATAATTTCTTCTGGATTAAATGCTGTAGATTCACTTTCACTAGTTTGATCTTGAGACATTCCTTCTTGAGACATTCCTATGTTCTCATCTTGTAAACTACCATTTTCGACTTGTGCTAACACATTTTTAAATGATGTTGTTGGTATTCCTGTTGTTGTTGCTGTAATTAAAACAAATGCAAGAATTAACGAAATTGCTATTGCATAGTTTTTTGATTCCATATCAATTATTGTTAAATATCATATATAATAATTATACTACTTATTTAGAACATATTCAGAAATTGCATATTGATGATGATGATAACAAAATTCAATAACTTATTTTAAAAAGCCATAGCCTTCTAATGATAAATTACAATAATAGAAAGGAGGCTATGATAGTACGAAATTGCCTGTACTTTTTGTTTGTTTTGTTTGTATTTGATTTTGCCAAACATATTATTTAAAAATTTGAGATAATTTTATTAATTGTCATAGCCTGAACAAATTTGGTGAATTGGTTTAGAGATATACATTCAGACGATGACGGTGGGTGACGATAGGTGATGGTATCTGTCTACTGAAATATTTATGACTTGTGAAACTATCTTTTGGAGAATTGAATAATAATTATTTCACTCACGTAATTAATTAATTTATAAAAAATAAATAATTAACTATAACATTCTAAGTAAAAACTATCTTTATCTTTAAGTTCTTAGCAACACTTGCTAACATAGTATTGCTAAATTAGATTGTAAAATTATAATATTATTCTTTAATTTAAAGAGAATTCAGTCAAATCACAGGATCTGGAATACGTTAGATGATTCTTCATATTTTTCGATAAAGTTATGCGAGTAAATCATCATGTATTAAATTATCTTTCTTGACATTCTTAAAAGTAGGGGAACGGCGAGCCTACCTACTTTACATCCGATTGTCTATCTAAGATTTTGCACCATATATTGCTTGCTTTCCTCCTGTCTCAGTTTGATTCAACTTTTCAAATGGTTAATCTATTAGGTTACCAAAGGCAATTATGGAGATCTGAAACACTTAGCAATAATAATTAAAGATTAATTGATCCGATGGTTGAAGCCATAAACGATTATCTAAGAAAAAGAAAGTATTCAAAGAAATTCAAACAAGAGAATAAAATTATTTCCTATCTTGTTTCGTTATATTTCTCTATCTGTTTTCTTTGTCATTTGGTGTTGTTGTTGTTGATGATGATGTTGAATATTTAGGTGATTTTGGGAACATTTCTCTTTTAAGAAGATTTCTTTCTATAGACAAAAATCCAGGTCCAGTTATCAACAAACTTATCATTATAGCAAGATACAATAAATCTAATTCGAACCCATCAATAAACCCCTTTGACAATTTCACTAATAGAATAGCACCTATCATTTCTATTGCTAGTAATCCTGCCGCAATTCTTGTTAAGAAACCTAACAAAATAACCAAACCGCCAATGAATTCTAATAGTCCTATCAAGATAGCCAAGTCTTGAGGTAAACCCATATTCATAAAGGAACCTTGAGTTTTTCCAATGTCGAGGATTTTTGGAAGACCATGTATCATAAATCCTACACCTGCTATTATTCTAAGAGGAAGTGGTGCAAATTCTATTATTTTAGATTGTAACATGTTAGTTTATCAAAATTCTTCATACTTATAGGTTATAGAATTTCTCAGATGAAATAATCTATCTCTCTCTATCTATCTAAATTTTATCTGCATCAAGCAAATTCAGAAAATTAATCACAGTTCAACTTTTCTTCTAATAAAATATTAATCAAGTATTTGTGAATCCTTAAACCATCTAGAATTTTTAAATTACTAGATTTGCTAACGCATTTGTAATTTATAGAAGCAATTCTAAAAATGGAGGGAGTATTGTCTCTTCTTTAAAAAATTAATCACTTATCACACAAGGTTCAAAATAGTTACAGAATATAGAACAAAAAACTAGTATATTTTTTTAAAATAGTTTTTGCTTTCCAGTGATAAAATAAGATATTGGAATATTATCTAGGATGTTCTGGATGGAGTTACGATGGATGGAAAGGATCATTTTACCCAGAAGATCTAGATAATAGATATTGGCTTTCATACTATTCTAAAATTTTTGATTTTGTCGAAATTGATTCTACTTTTTATAAAATACCTTCCAAGTTTATAGTTAACAACTGGAATAAAAGAACGCCAGAAAATTTTAAATTTGCTGTTAAATTTCCAAAAGTTATAACTCATGATAAACATCTTAAAGATGTAGAAAAGGATATAGAACAGTTTTATGATACGATGGAACAACTATATGATAAAATACTTGTATTTCTGATTCAGTTACCTCCATCTTTACAAATTGCTGAAGGATTAGATTTGATTAAGAATCTACGTTACCAGTTAGATCCTTCTTTTAGATATGCAATAGAGGTTAGACATCATAGTTGGTTCAATGAACTTTTTTACAATGTTCTTAAAGAAAGAAACTATTGTCTTGTCTGGAGTCAGCAAGATATTCTTATTACTCCTCCAATTTTAACTACTGATTTTGTATATTTGAGATTAATAGGAGATAGGAGCATCAATGAAAGAGACTTCGGTAAAATAAATAAAGACAGAACAAAAGAAATGGAACTCTGGTCCAAGATCTTGGAAGATGTTGATAGAAAGGTAAATGATATGAAGATGGCAATAATCGCTGCAAACAATCACTATGCTGGTTTTGGTCCAATGACTGCAAAGTTATTTGCAGATATGATGAATTTGAAAGATCATATAAGATCATTTCCTATTTTAGATTACAAATTATCTTCTACTGAAATATTTAGGAACGAAAATCAACAAAATTATAGAACATATAAACAACAACAACAATATTCTAAGCCAAGACAGACTGATATTTCAGAATTCTTCAAATAACCTAGTTTTTAATGATTCAATCAATAATAATTCTATCTGTTTGTTCTTTTTTAAAATTCCATCACATACGAAACGCAGGAAGTGGAACTCGAACCCTTATCCACTAGATGTGGGTTCTATCCTTTAATATTAAAATATTTATTAGCAAATAGATATTTACTAGGACTATTAAGAAATTTATTTAATAATTCTATTGTAAAAAAATTGATGAAAGTATTTTATTTGTATATTAAGCCTTTTGGAAACAATGAAAAATGAAAATTTTTCTTTATTATTAAAAAAAAGTTGTTGTATAGAGAGACAGATCCATCTGTAATAAATTATAGTCATTCTTGTCAATTAGTCAAAAGCCATCAAAAATTAAATTATTAGTTTAATATTAGGAACTTCAAGAATAGAATAATTCCAAGATAGGTAAACAAAATACTTTCAATTTTATGTTTAGATATAAAAAGATAAAGAGGCATTTTACTAGACATAGTCCATCCAGCATGAGATCTCAAAACCGCTTCTGTTAGATATTGACTCTTTTCTGTTAAGGCTGAATGTCTAAATACATAGAGATTCCAAGGCTTGTAAGCATATTTTTTATTAATGCTTTATCAGAATTTGGTATAGTTTCATCGCTCAAAAGTGATGGAAAATATTTCTTTCTATAGTATCCATAGCGAGTTGATAAACCATCGTACGATAATTTAAAACCATGATTATTTCCGGTAGAGACAAAAAGCCACGAATTAGAATTAGAACTAGTTGGATGATGATTTTCATCAGATGAAGATAGTGATGACGACAAATATTCTTTCAAATATGGCAGATAGTCAATCAAAGGAACAGTTCTGGAACCAGTTTTTCCATTGGTAATTCTAACTTCCTTCGTCATTAACATAGAATTTAATATCCTTAATACGAAGATTTAAAATCTCATGAGGTCTTGCAGACATATCTATAGCCATAGCATGATAACAACGATCTCTTTTTAGTGGACAATATTTCAAAAAGATAGCATGGTCACATGATTCCCAAATATCATCAGGTTTGTAAGAAGTATTGTTTTTTCTAGACAGTTTTTTTATTCCTTGCATACATTCAGGAGTTTCTTTCTGTTTATGATCAGATTGAAAGGGATTGTATAACCATTTAAAAAATTTGTTTAAAATCATTTGTCGCCTATTATAACTACCAATCCATTTTGTGTCGGATCTTCAATAGGAGACCTTATAAGTGTATTTAAATATTCTAGAACATCATGCTTTGTCATATTTCTATAAGTTTTTTTATCTTGGAAATGATTTGATAGCCAAACCAGAATTTTGATTTTACCCTCCTTTGTTGAATCTTTTATGTTTATTTCTGTTTGTTCTGCAATAATATAGTCACAAATAATATTTGCATTGTCTAAATTCTTTTTTGATAACTTTTCAAAATCTTATTGAAATATGGTTTAGATAATAACTTTGTTATAGAATCTATTCTTCTTTCTAATGTTCTATATCATTAGTACAAGTAGAAGAATGATTAATTTGTATGTGTGATTTTTGCAGAGAGAGTCATTTCCTTTTTATCTTTGTTTGTCCTAAAGACATAATCTGTTCGCTTATTCTTATTCGTTTTTGTAGAACCCACATTTGAAGCGCGGGGAGTGGGATTCGAACCCACGAGTTCTTCCGAACATGGGATTAGCAATCCCACGCCCTACCAGGCTAGGCGACCCCCGCTCAAACATAAGTATTTGTAAGGAGTAGTATTGTTTAAAAAATAAAGACATATTAATTTATTATCCTTCCCATAAACCATTTTTATAAATATATGTACTGACACAATTTTGTGCAATGCTTTTGGCCTGATAGGGAATCCATTTAGAGGATAATTCATCATACAAATAAAAAACTTCAATAGTATTAGGTGGTAAAGAACTTAATTGTGTAGGTACTATATCTACAAGATATTCTATTTTTTCTAGTGCAATCTCGAATGAATGAACTGAACTATTCGTTATAGAAAAATTAATATTAAAATCTGTTTGGTTTGTATTACCTTTAAATTTAAAAATACATATAACAGGTTTATTTACTTGTCTATGTTTTATATCTTTTATTATACTTTTAATAGAATTCCAGTGTGCAACTGAAATCGTCTGAAAGAGATAATTATTAAATTTAACTGGAAAAATTAGTTCGATAAATGTAATTGAATAATCAGTAATTGAAAGAAAATTTGGAAGTTGACTCGCCATATCATCAAATGATAATTTTTTTTCTATAACAGAGAATGTTTTGCGTAAAAGAGTATAAATTACTTCTTGTTCTCGAATTGAAAGATCATAAAAACAGAAATATACTGACATTTCAAGAAATATATATTAATTGATTAAGACAAAATTTATAGTTTCGTATCTAAAAGCCTAGAAATAGATATCACAAGGAGCTATTGTTGAATATTAATTGCATAAAAGAAACCTTCTTACCTTTATATTTGCAATAGTATCAAAAAAAAATAAAATGATAGTTTGTAATATTTAGTTAATATTGGCTAGCAGTAACTATCATATCATTTAGTTGTCTATGTATTGATAAATAATGAGTTCCTTTTGAAGTCACTTTATAAGTCTGTGTGTCAGAATAATATTCAAGTAGCTCTTTTTCTAGTAATAATGCAAGATATTCTTTCAACTGAGAATAAGATAAGAATGCACTATACATAATTTTGGTTG
>JAATVK010000172.1 GCA_014523485.1 Nitrososphaerales archaeon TH5894 | reverse complement strand
CTTGTTGTAAAAATTACATATCTACAGTATTTTTTGTTGAGTACCCACAAATATATAATAGTCAATATTATTAATACAATAGTGATTTTTTATTCAATATCTATAATGAGATTTTGTTAAATTTATAAATCGCCTATCTTAAGACTGAGCATAATACTAGTATCGAGTCCATAATAAGGAGTAAAAGTATCAAGTCGTACTCTTCATACTATGATCAATTCCATTCAGACTATGACAAGTTATTCTTAATCTTAATATTTTTATTAGTCGGTTAACATTGTTCATCAAATAATAAATATTCTGTATAATAGAAAAAAATTACGTTAAAAAATTGAAGGATGACAAATAAATTCATTCCTTTGTTATAGCCTACTCGTAGGATACCTTTTCTGTTCGCTTCTCACCTCTGTTGATATCCGTAGTGGGCTATGACAATTAGCTAACTAAAATAAAATTATCTCAAATTATCAAGTACTATATTTTTTTAAATACAACAAGTCCTTTACTCTGTCATGGCCTTCAACACATCCTTGGCTCCTTAGATAGAAGGCTATGGGTTGACTAATATTAAATAAAACAATTTTTATCTACTTATTAACAATGATAAATGCAAGTTTACTAATATTTTAATTTGCAAATATTACTTACGAAAATGTCTTGTTGCAACTTAATTCCAAAGACAAAGAATATTATAATTATTTCCGAATCGGAATATTTGTATAAGCAAAAAAACAAAATAAATATAGATTTGTTTGCTAGATGAAATTGATAAAGTTATCCTTCATGAACTAGGTAAAAATGCTCGAATTTCCGCATATCAAATAGCACATATTCTTCATGAAATGGATTACAAGATAACAGATCGAGCAATAAGACAGCGATTGAAAAGGTTAGAAAATAGAAATGTGATCTTAGGATATTGTGCAATTCTTAATCCTGATCTAGTATCACAAAAAGTAAATCGTACTATTTTATTAAAATTCAAATATACATCACCTTCAACTAATTTAATTAATAGATTAATTAATTATTCAAAAGATGCACCATTTTGTGTTTTTTCAGCAAAAGCTAGCGGAGATTATGACTGGATTTTTCATTTTGTCTTTGATACAATAGAACAATACGAACTTGAAAGCAGTAATTTCTTACAAAGATTTGCAGAAATTATTATGGACTATCGTTCTTATGAAACCAAGACCTTCAAACTATTCCCCTATTCTTTTATTAATGATAGTAAACTTACTGAACGAAAAATACTTGTCTATCAAATTCTTGAAACTGTTGAAAAAACACAATTTCTACATGATAAGCTACAGTTGATTGTAGATGGACTAGTAAAATTCTTTGATGCCAAATTTGCAAGAATTTGGTTATTGGATAAAGATGAACAACATTTGATTCTAAAGTTTAGTGCTGGAAAATATAAAAGTATTAGTGGAGAATTCTCAAGAATACCTATCGATTCTTTGAAAATTGGTTATATCGCCAAAAGTGGTAAACCAATTATTACTAATGACGTGGTAAATGATCCACGAATAAAATATCCTGAATGGGCAAAAAAAGAAAAACTGGAATCTTTTGCTGGTTATCCTTTAAAACATAAAGGAAAGATAATAGGAGTTCTAGCTATGTTTAGCAAAAAAAGACTCAATATAGGTGATTTTGAATTATTGGGAGTTTTCTCTGACAAGGTATCAATAGAATTATCTACACATTTTGATGCTCAAGAATACCTACAAATAAAATAATCGATTCAAATGATGTGGAATTTGTTGAATAACTTAATTATTGTATAATATTATTTATAGACTATATTTTAAACATAAAAATAAAAAAAATTATTTGTATAATGAAGAAAGTTCAAGTTCAACTGTTTTTCCGACTACAGTATAGGCTACTGTAAATGGTTCACTGCTTCTACCATGGAAGTATCCTGCTGGATTAAGTCTGTTTTATTAATTTTCCAATAAAAATAGTTTTTTTCCTTTTCCCTAAATATTACGACATTCAGCTAATTTTATTCCTCCTACTCCTATATTTGATTCAACGATATTTTTGATACCATTTTGCATAAAGTCTTTAGATTCTGTAGAAATTATTTTTCCTTCCTCGCTACTAATGTATTTATTTGGTCCCAACCCAACACTTCCTTTTACTGATAATGTTGGATAAAAATCACTTATTGTCAGATCATTTACTATTTTTTGAAGATCAGTCTTTGATAATGTTGCTTTTATTATAAATTTATCAAATGTTGGATTGTCAGAAACCTTTTGTACCGATAATATGTTTCTAATATTATACTGTTTTATGAAATCTTCTACATTATCTTTAAAACCACTAAAGACTATTGGTAAACTTGTATCACTGTGTTCAATCATGTTTAATTGCATTTGTTTAATATTGATTTCATTTTCAGCTCTGAGAATTTTATGTTTTTCATTTGAAGCATCTAATAATTCATAACATTTTCCATCAATATCTACATTTACATGTTTTTCTGGATAATAACTGAAGGCAAGTAGAAAACCTGCTGTTCCAACCGCTAATAATGCGACTATACCTGGGAATGCGAGTTTGTATAAACTTAAAGGCATTTCTTTTAGTCAACCCTACCTGTTGTTAATTGAAATCCACATAATATCGATATCTTCTTTCTACTTCTCTGTTATTTCCATCGTTAATTGAAGAGATTCCATATCTTATATTTTTGGAAATATACTCTCTCAAGTAATCTGAATGTTCGTTTTCTGATGGAAAATTAGATTTCATCAAATCTTCAAATTTCTTTATAAATTCAACAACTTTCTCATGATATTCTTCTTGTGTGGGTTTGCTATTATTATTTACTTTAAACCATACTGTAGCTGATGGTGCAGCATATGTTTTCGCAACATCTTCTAATACTCTATCTAATTCGAAGAAATCTATATTTTTTAATTGATTCATAACTATACTACGTCATTTGTAATAATATTTTCTACGGAATTATTTTTGGTCATTATTTTCCATTTCGGAAATTATGTAGGATAAAATTTATGATATGAATATATTATTTTAATATTATTCATTATTATTTCCGAATCGGAAAATAGTATCTACAATGATTTATTATATAGGTTTTACTATAGGTGTTGTTGAAGGTCAATTCCAGTTCGAAGACTGTTTGCTCTCTTGATTTAAAATCTAATGTATCACCAAAATTCTGTACAATTTTGGTGTAATGTCATTTATACACAATGAAATTAGAGGCGAATGAAGAACTCTTATAGCAAAATAGATAAAAAAATGATTATTATTAATTTACTTAAATATTTTCTATATCATATTTACTAAAACAAACTCAACTAAAATTTTTATACATAATTCAAGATTGAGATTATATGTCTATAGAAAAGATCTTGACTTTAAGTATAATAGGTACTATACTACTAACTTTTGGATTTTTATCCAACAATCCAACATCTCTTCCTACCGCCGCCTTTTCTCAGCAAAACTCAGGTTCATCATCAGCAGTAATAATTACACCAGGAGCGGCCGATGAAGGCAATTTTGAACCATTTGCTCCAAATGCAATTAATGTTATGCCAGGAAGTACAGTTTCATGGACGAATGAGGATTCTACAGAACATACAATAACTGCTAATGAAGGAGGAAGTGGCGGAGCACCATCTCTTTTTGATTCTGGCCCAATACCTCCAGAGATGGTATGGGATAATACGTTTGATTCTCCAGGAACATTTGGTTATCATTGTGTAATCCACCCATGGATGACAGGTAGGGTTATGGTTGGTTAATTCTTATTATTAATAGACCATCCTATTTTTTACAATAAACATCTATCACTTAATTGGTTGAATAAAATTTAATTCACTTCTAAATATTATCTATTTTCTAACAATGAATCTATCTTCTTACCTAATGTCAAAATATTGTTTAACATTTCCTCGTGATTTTGCTCAACAATTTGTATCTTTTCTAAAACAAGTTCATGTTTTTCTAAAATATTTTCATGTTTCTCTTCTAAGTTTACTATATGATCTAGTATTTCCTGTTCTTTAACTGCAGTTTTTTCTTGTCTATTATATATCCACCAACTAATTATGGCACCAATAACAGACCCTATGATAATACCTATGATTGTCGCAGCAGTATTGGTAAGATCAACTTTATTAGTACAATCTATATAATTGAAACATTCCAATATTCGTGATAATTCACTTAACATGTTAGATCGATTTTTAACTTCCTTTTATAATTTATTATTTACATTTTAATTTCTGGTTCTTCTTTTTTTATTTTATTTGAATAAAAAAATGAAGCTTTAGAAGCAGACCTAGTAGAGAATTTTGACGTTCTAGCTATTACTAATGATATTCTTTATGGTAGTAGTTTCTCTCTCTCAATACCTGGTGTATTAGTATCTAGTTATTTTATATTATTTTGTAAGTTTAATCCTTCCTGTTCCAATTGTGAACAATTTTAAAAAATTACATTAGAAAGATAATCTTATTTACTAAAGAAAATAATATTTTGATATGAAATATACTTTATTTTTATCATCAGTTTTTCCTTTACTGTCGTTTTTTTTGATTCTCTTAATGTTTGTATCAATACAACAACACGCATTTACAGAAACCACTGAATCTATCTGGTCCATTGGAAAATCCATGCCTACACCTAGAACAGAAATTACTGCTACTATTATTAATGATAATATTTATGTCATAGGTGGATTTGACAAATCTGGTAAAGTACTTGATACCGTAGAAGTTTATAATATTAAAAATGATTCCTGGAAGGCAGTAGCACATTTACCACAACCTCTTCATCATGCGGCTGCAACCACATTTAATGGCAATATATATGTTATAGGAGGATATACAAATAACAATTGGCTACCTTCCGCTAAATTGTTTATTTATGACCCCAAAAGGGATATTTGGACAGAGGGATCCTCTATGCCTACTGCTAGAGGTGCCCTAACAACTGTATTTATAGAAGGAATACTGTTTGCTATGGGTGGTGAAGGCGAAATTGGTATTATGGATATTAATGAAGCATACAATTCAAAAACGAAGACCTGGATATCAAAATCACCAATGCCTACTGCAAGACATCATGCTGCATCTGCAGTTGTTGATGGAAATGTGTACGTAATTGGGGGAAGAATAGAAGGATCTCTACCCATTACCAATGTTAATGTTACTGAAATGTACGATCCTAAAATGGATAAATGGATAAAACTTGACCCAATGCCCTCAAAAAGAAGTGGAATTAGTGCAGCATCAATCAATAATACTATCTATGTATTTGGAGGAGAAGATATTATTAAAACATATAACAATAATGAAAAATATAATGTTAAAGATAACAAATGGGAATCTAAAGAACCTTTGCCTACTGCTCGTCATGGATTGTCAGCAGTATCTGTTAATGATAAAATATATGTAATAGGAGGAGGACCTGAACCTGGATTGAGCGTGACTAGTGTTAATGAAATTTTCAATCCTAGAGAATAAAATCTCTTGTACTTTCTAAAAAGATGAGTGTGTAAGAGGGTAATCATTATAATTAGTAAAACATTGATTAAGAACAAATTATTATTTTTACACTTTTACCATTCAAACTGCTATCCTATTCTAGGTGTAGGCATGGATTTGCTTATAGTCCAAAATGATTCTCATTTTAAAGATAGTGATTCTCCATAAGTAATTGGAAATTGTTTTTGTCTTTGACAAGAATAGAATATTATCGAAAACCAATACTCTGGAATCTCAACAATAAAATCATTACAATCCATTTTAACAACATTCAATAAGTTTTTTTATGTTTAGAAAAAAGTAATAAAGAGAGAATTGTAATAAAAGTCTAAATGAGTGCATATAATTTACTTATCTTATAATTATATATATGATCACCCAATTTCATGACCGAAAAGAGGCAGGATTATTGCTTGCTGAAAGACTAGAAGTATATATTAAAAAT
>JAATVK010000171.1 GCA_014523485.1 Nitrososphaerales archaeon TH5894 | reverse complement strand
GAAAAGATAGATAAAATTAATAAAAGTATTCTCTATCATCTTTTAACTTTATTGAAAGATGAAAGACGACGAGTCAAAATAAATGCTTGTACTGCTTTGGCTGATAAAGATGCAAAAGTAACCAAACCAAATGAACGAATTATAAAAAGTATAGAGGCATTACAAATAGTGGCAGAAGAAGATGTGGATGGCTTTGTCCGAAGAAATGCAGAAGTAAATCTGAATTTGATAAGAGAATGGCTAAAAGAATGGACAGATACAGCACCTAAATTGGAAATTAAAATCCGAAAAGAAGTAGTAAAAGTAGAAGGAAAAGGAGGAGTTAGCAAAATGAAGGAGGAAAAAGAAGTTATAGGAAAAACAAGAAAGGATGAAACCAAAAAAGAAGATAAAGAAAATGAAGTAATAACAGAAAATGATAGAAAGTATGAGGAAATTCAAAGAGCGGCAAGAAAAGAAAGATTAGAATATTGAAAGTTATGAAGAAAAATTAATCATTTTATTTTATTTGTTATATAATTAGTTTAAATCATCTCTGTTAACTTGGAGTAATATATGGGAATAACATTAGTAAAATAATTTTTTTGAAATATTCAAATAACGATTAAATAGAGTTAGATTACAAATTATTAGGTTAATTAAATCAAATAAGATCTAATTATTTATGGCATAATTAGTTGATTTCTAACGCTTTTTCAATTAACTTTTGAAATTCAACAAGACTGTGTGGAACTTGAGAGTTATTATTAAATACAACTTTTTTATGTTTATTTTGCCATCTAACAGATATCTCTATTCTACATCCATCACTATTAGTATTTTGTAAATATTCATCATTAAAAGCAAAAAAATAGATATCTATAAACTCGTCTATAAGTCGACCTAGATCTTCCTCGCTTATTTTATTTGGAATATTTTTAGAATGGATATTTTCTGTTCCCTTATATATAATATCACCAGCTGGCTGAATTGAAACAGAATAGTCGGGAATATTATTATCTTTTTTACCATATTTTTCCATTTTTATAATAAAATTGTTATTATTCAATAGTATTAGTTTCTCAAAAAAATATTAAAGTATTACTTGTACTTTGACTCATTCATATGTGACTATTGAAATTTTCTCGACCTCCACTATCTCTTTGATGTCCATTGTGTTTTTATCCAATTTAATAACTGGAACTATTGTAACAGTAAATTCGTTATTTTGTTTCCCTAAAACCTTGAATTGTTCTGTAATTATTAATCTCTTGAAACCTCGAGTTAAAGGGTGATCTGCTCTAAAGTCATATTTTCCATCCTTTTTTATAATGTCACAATGACCCACATCTCCGAAGCAACCACCATGTCCAAAAACATGGTAAGAACCAACATAGTTGTTTTCAAGTGTTTTGGATGTATTAAAGTCTGCTTTTGGATTGTTTAGAAAAACATGACCTGTATACGATTCAGTAGCATGCCCAATACCGTGAAATTCAATATCAGCCCTATAGAAATCACTATATTTGTTGATATCCATTTTTATAGGATTTGAATGATAAATTTTTAATTGTTTATACTTTGTATCTTTTTTATCTAGTTTTTTACTTTTTTTCATTTTTTTATCCCACCACCTTCTCTATTATGACGAACCTGACGCAGAAGCATATTCATATCCTAGTCTCTTTACTTCTAACACGTCTCTGACTGTAAATGGAAAAGGTTCTAATATCTCGTTTAATAAATCTGGAGGAAATCCAAGATCGGCTCGATTCATTTGCCAAATTCTCCACAATCTATCTATGTTCGTATGATGTGCCCAAAATACAGGATCAAAACCAGCAGTGACTACCCTGCCCATAGATCCTCCAACCCATCCATGAACTGAATCGTGTATATCTTCTAGATCATCCTCAAAATCTGCAAAATCTTGTTTAGATAACATTGTGTCTACCTCATTTTTAGTTGGTAATTCTGACGGACTTCCTGGGTTACGGAATGTATCTTCATTCAGTGGTGGAGTTGTAGTAGGAACAAATATACGTGACTTTAGAAGCGGATTAGGATTTCCCGCACTATCGGTTCTCTCAGAATAAGCTTTAGGTAGTCCTTCCGATCTAGAAATAGGAGAGCTCCAATCCCACCATGGGAGAGTGACATCTGGTACCTGGTCCTGTAAGCTTTTTTCAAGCCAATACAAATAAGCTCTATGCCATGGACAAAACAATGGAAGCAATCTTGGTTCACCTCTTCGCCTCCAATGATGCCAGCATTTGAACTGCGGTGCACCATGGATTCCTGCTATATAATTAAATCCTCGGTTGTCTCTAAATTCCATCAATTTTGAGAAAGCAAGTCTAAGATTTTTTAGTTCATCGTTTGTTAAATTTTGAATATTTTTCCGTAAATTCATAGAGTAAATAAATTCATATAATGAAATATTTAAAAATATTCATATTTTTTCTATTAATTTAGGATATTTTTGTGTTTCTACACAGATTAACATTATTTTGTATAATTTTTGGTAACTAAAATAAACCTTTGATCTTCAAACAAAAAATATATTTTATTACAAGTTATAGATGAATCTAGCTATACAAATTTTCTAGGTTCTTTAACTTTTCATCTCTATTCATAAATTGTCGCAGTTATCTCTAGTATCAAAATCAAGTATACCTCATCATGTTTAACAAGAGATCGATTATATCTTTTGCAATTTTTTAAAGGCTAAAAATTAATTATGTTAACAAAAATGTTACCATGAATCATATTTTACTTATAGATTAGATAAAAAATTTGTTAATATCATTCAATTATGAACATAAAACCTATCGAAACTTTTCAATTCAAGAGCGATGGACGGCGGGATTTGCACGCTCGGTTCGACATACGATTGATTCTATGAGACTCAAACTTATCTTCAATGATATATTTAGCTTTTTTTATCCATATCCTTCTAACAATCAAGCATCATTAAAATCGAGAAACGATTCTTTAGTTTTTTGATTTCTTCTTTCTTTCATAAACCACTTGAAATAATCTGTTTTTGCCTCAAGTCTTGACAGTTTACAATTACATAATTTCTCAGTACAGTGATGAGGAATTCTAATCTTGTGTCTGCCTAATGAATGGTTGCAACTAGGACATAGTGCTTCCTTGTCGTTTATGCTTTTGTAAAGTAAGAATTCTTCACGATGATGATGTTTATTGAACTTTTTAGATGTGTTGAATGAATTCTTTTGCTTCATTTTTTTTCTTCCTATCTGATTTTCTAGATATATACTGATACAGTATTTGAATATATTCTGTTTTCCAACAAGATGAAGGAAAAAAAGCTTATTCTAAACAACGTATAGATTTGAAATCTTTTCAATTTACTAAACTACTTCATAAAATTGATATATACCAGTTACAACAATACTACTCTTTAAAGTTTCTACTTGATTGTAGTTGTAAAGATAAGGAAAAAATTTTGTTGTATTATTTTATGATTCGTTATATTCTTTTATTTCAGATTATTTCACTTCTTGATATCTCTAATTAGACAAATATATTACATGTTGGGTGGAATCATAAGGAAATTTCAATAAAATCTTTTTATTGAATATAAAAATTTATTCAAAATGAGTTTTTTTATAATTGTAATTGCTTATTACTTTGATTAATACTACGATAAAATAATTGTTAAAATTCCAAATAGTAGTTATTGATTTTTATTTAATGATTTTAAATTCATCTAATATATCTCCATTATTAGTATAATATCTTCCTACAAGTACATTTCCTTGGCCAACAATATCAATATTTAAAAAACCATAGTGAGAATCCTGTTGATATACTACATAACTCTCTTGGTTCGAAAAATCATCAAAATCTATACCTCCAGTACCAACTATTATCTGAAACATTCCATTTGGAGATTTATATTCTGTTTTATCGTTTTCTTCAATAATTGGGTCTGATGAATTTACATCATTATAAAATAAAGGATATGTTCTTTGATAATTATGAGCATGTCCACTAAATAGTAAATCTACACCATATTTTTCAAATAGAGGATGATATGCCTCTCTATATTTTTTTATCGGTTCACAAGAGTCATGATCACCACAGAGTGAAGAATAAAACTGTCTATGACTCATGACAATAATCCACTTTATAGCCAGATTGTTGGATGCATTAGATAAATCATTTTCAACAAATCGATATTGGTTTGTATTCTCTAGATTTGAAAAGTCAGGGTCGGAACCAGGAAGATAGGAAGATTCAGAATCCATCATTAGAAAATGGATATTATTATAATCAAAAGAATAATATGATTTTTCTAATCCAAATTGTTGAAGATGTTGGTTCAAAAGAGTTGGTGACATAACGTCATGATTACCAATTACGGCTTTCATTCTATCTGATATTGGCTTAACTATATCTACCCAACAGTTTATATCCTTTCCATAAGAAGTGTCCCCTAGACTGAAAACAAATACTGGGTCATGACTTTGAATTAAATCTACAGTTTTTGCAGTATTTTTAGTACAACCCCAATCTCCAGCAAGTGCAAAATTAAAATCAGTCAAATTTATTGAACCTGTTATTTGTTCAGGGTCTGTATTCTTCGAACCATCTTCACTTTTAACTTGGTCAGAATAGTTTCCCCTTTCAGAC
This sequence comes from Nitrososphaerales archaeon TH5894, assembly GCA_014523485.1. Classification (GTDB taxonomy): domain Archaea; phylum Thermoproteota; class Nitrososphaeria; order Nitrososphaerales; family Nitrososphaeraceae; genus TH1177. The sequence continues at coordinate 8,262 of JAATVK010000171.1, read as the reverse complement.
GATAAAGGGGCTTTTCTGTCATAATCTTCAGGATTGAAAAACTCATCTTCAGGAACAACAAAAAACCCATCATCTGCAGAGAGAACAGAACTGATAGAGAAGTGTATAGATAATATTAAAAGAAAAATCAATAAGACAGCATACATAAATAATCTTCTTAAAATTAAAATAGATGTAAAACCTTATTGAAGGTTTGGTTGAATAATATTAAATCCTCTCATGTTGCACTATGGTTTTAACTTATCATTTTTGTGTATTTTTCTTTTTTAATCGGAAATTTCAGAATATTTTTTATATAGATTCTTGCCAAATTAGCTAATTAATGCTTTATTGATTCGTTTCATAGCGCTAATATAAAGATTGTAATTATAAAGAAATAACTTTATTAAATTCTATATAAAATTTGTTCTCAATGAAAATTAATAATCATTTTGTATTTCTAGTTTTAGGCACTGTTTTTGGAATGTCAATAAATTTTGTTTATGGTGATTCAGATTTTATCCTTGAATTACAAAACGTAAATAAAGAACCTATAGTCTCAAAGTTAGAAATAGATGGGGAAAACTTTCAACAAATATGTCCATTTGATACATGTAAAATAGAGTTTACTAATAGTTCATTTAATCCTCCCAAACTAGGCAATATGACTATTGCTCACACTATTGATTTTAATTTAAAATATAATAATAAAGATGTAAATGTAGAACCGATTAAAAAAGAACAGACTGAAAAATTTAGCGAAAGTATGAATGCCTGTATAATTTATGATATTATCAAGGATAAAGGACGAGAAATTTATTTTTGTAAGGATGGACCTAATAGTATGAGTAGAAATTCTGATTCCAAATCTTGGTATTATGAATCCATTGGAATTTATGATGCTATAAAAAATACTTATACTGTAAAGGCTGATTTAATAGATAATTCTGCATATTAAAAGTGAATATCACAAAAACTCATTATTAAAATTAAGAAGAGAGGTATAAATGAAGAATGTTAAAAGTGAAATGGATGAACCCAGAGAAAACTACGGGCCCGCCGGGAGTAATGCCGATAGCGGTTCTAAAAGGGGATTCTACTATTGTAGAGAAACTACTTTCTTGTATAAGGCTTTTATTAGGAAAAGGAAAATAACCAACGTTCTGCAATATATTATTTAGATAGCTAGAAGATTATCTGTCCAATCCCTTAACACATTTAAACTTTGTTGTACATTTAACAATGATATGAGTAATTCGGAAGAGAAAAATACCCAACAGGAAAACGAAAATTTAGAGTCTGTACAAAAAAATCAGAAAAAAGTAGGAGCGGCAGAATCAGACCCTTCAACCACTGGTCCAGCCGAAACCTTGCGAGAAGAAGCTGCAGAAAATACTGGCGAAAATGATTCTAAAGAACCAGCCTAAATTTTATAATTTTTTTTTAAAATAATAAATAAATAGTAACTGATTCAATGACTTTCCATTTTAAGGATAGATAACTGAAATTTGTTCAAGTCCAAAAGTAAATACTGATTTTTTCACAATATTTTTAAAAAGTTAAAATATATTTGGAATGCTTAGATTGATTTGCTAACATAGTATTATTAAATTAGATTAGTGAATCTTTATTATTATGTTCATTTGCTAATTATTCTTAATAAAATAATACTGAAAATTTATTTGAATATTGATTGACGCTAATTTCTAAATAATACTATTTTGTTACTAGTAATAATAACTTAATCTCGGGTTCGGTGGTATGCTGTGGAAACTTCAATACAATTCCATTTGTCAATACAGGAAAAAAATGCCAGCTAAGATGAGATTTTTACTTTACTGTTATATGATAGGTTATATCTTGAGCAAAATTTTGTGTTGCTGCACCTGTAAAATCTATACTCTCACCTTTGCGATGTATTTCATGAGGACCCACAGATAGAGGACCCAAAAAAACCCAGTTTCCCGCTGCCACTGCCTGGCTTGGGCCTGGAGTAGCAGCCACAATTGGGTTGTCTGGAAAGGTCACATTAAATAATGGAGAGACTGCATTATATTTTTGCATATCTTTTAAACTAACACCATCTATAGTAACTTCAATGTTTCTAAAATGGCTTGCACTGGATACGGCACAAGCTCGCAATTCAGATTCTGTCTTTAACGTTGATTGCTCTGCAGTTGAACATTCTTGCATTAATGTAGGTTGCAAAATAGCCTTTCCTTGAGGAATAGTACATGTTCGTTCTGCATACCCAGTTATTGAACCAGCCAAAAACCAAACAGGTCCCGCCTGATTTGTACTGGGGCATCCTTTAGCATCATTCAGTGGATGATTATTATCATTTGGCATCGATACAAACCATTGCCACCATTTACTAGTCCACTCTCCAAAAGTCAAGCCATAAGGACTAGAATCAGGTGTAAAAATTGTCAAATTACTAGCACTACTATTAGCAAGTGCAAAAGAAACTACTGCTAACACAAAAATTGAAATTAAAGAAAATGATATAAGGATTGGTGAAGATACATTCATCTTACTCCATTCTATCATTAGTATAGGCTATTATCCCAGAAGATATAAAAAGTTCTATCAACTTTAGCTAGTATATAAAAATAAATTTTGTATTTTTAGACAGATAATCTGTAATAATACAACTTAAAAAGATAACTATATGACCAAGATAATATATGCTTATAAATAATTATTTTAAGAGGTACTATACATTATGGTATGAAAATTACAAAAAAAATTAATTTTTATTCTTATATAACTTCCAGTAGGATAATTTTTGTTATTACTTGCATTCTCACTATCGCTCTTTTAATAGATACATCTCTTGGTAGAATTTCTAACTTCATATCTAGCAACGCACAAGGGAGTCTCTTGATTAGTATATTTACTATTATAGTGATCACATATATAGTTGGGCAATACCTAATCCTAGAATATACTAACAAGAGGATTGAAGATATCAATCGGAAAAGTATGCTTTCGAATTTAAGTAAAATTTTCAGAATATTTCAATATAGCATATCTGTATTTTTAATAGTGGTCATTTTAGAGATATTAGCAAATTCAAATTACCATATCATTACGTTGACTATTATTATAATTTTTAGTTATGGATTATCTATTGTAACCTTAGCAATCCTTTCAAAACATTTTTTTTCATGGTTTATGTCTAGTAAGTCTTTTGTTGTCTTACTTTACTCGTTGTCAGCAAGTGTGTTTGTATTAAGTGCTGTTTTTTCATTGGTATTTGTATCTGATATAATGTTGAAGCTTCCAAATATAATTCAATTTCATTATGGTAGTTTCCCTTATTTTTATGGTCCTGAATCACCCTCTTTTTATCTCTATAATGGGTATGTCATATCTTCAATTTTATCATTTATTCTAATGTGGGTCGCTACTGCTATGTTTTTATATCACTATTCCCAAAAATTAGGAAAGACCAAATATTGGATAATTATCAGCCTACCTTTGGTATATTTTCTTAGTCAATTTGCTACTTTTCTTCTAAACATATTCGACCCATTTATGCAAGTCAGCCCAGTTTTCTTCGGAGTCCTGCTTTCAATAATATTTCCTATAAGTAAAGCAGTGGGTGGCGTATTGTTCGGTATTGGGTTTTGGACAACAGCTAGAACAATCAACAAATCAAATGTTGTTAGGCGGTATTTAGTCATCACTGCTATCGGTTTTATATTATTATTTGTATCAGACCAGGCTATTAGCCTAATTGCTACTCCATATCCGCCATTTGGACTTTCGAGTGTTTCAGCTGTGGGTTTATCTTCATATTTGATTCTAGTAGGTCTGTATTATTCAGCAATCTCCCTATCAAATGATGTCAATTTACGAAGAACAATAAGAGAATCTGTTTTAAGAGAATCTAAATTTTTAGATAGTATCGGAAAAGCATACATGGAACAGGAGATAAAATCAAAGGTAATAGAAGTAGCTAAAAAACAAAAAATAAACATGGCTAAAGAATCTGGGTTTTCACCATCACTTACAGAAGTCGAGATCGAACAGTATTTAGAAAAGGTATTAACAGAAGTTAAGAAAGCAAAAGCTCAAAGCAGCGATAAATAAGTTTTATAACAAGAAGTTAACAAGCAATAGAATATTCATTCCTAGAATGAATAAAACACATAAAAACATGAGGATGTTCCACTTTTCAAAGTTACGAACAGAATTTTTATACAACTTTTTTTTGACTGTATTAACCCTGATTAAAATCACTAGAATTTGGACAATGCAATGTGCTATTTAAGAACAATTGATAAACTCAGCCGTTCCTCTTGTATTAGTGTCAAATTCTATTTAGCTACAATTTACAATATTGCCTTTTGTTCTTTTATGAAATAGATACTTTATTTCAATTTCCTTCAATATATCAAATATGGAAGGTGTACTTCAAATAAAAACAATAACAAAGATTGATACAACTACAAAAATTATATGCTTGCTAAACATTATGATTTAATACTAATTTGTTTTTATAAAAATATATTTATTACTATTCATAGTAACTATACAACATATTACATATAGAGATAATTTAACATAGTAGAAAAATAAAATTAATTGGTTGTAGGAGTAATAGGTAACAATTCTGTCATTTCATTATATATTTTTAATAAATTTAATCCCTTTTCTGTAGTCTTGAATGTTTTATTTCCATCACGATACTCCATGAGATTGTTTTTTATCAATACAGAAAGGTATTCCTTTAATTGGTTATAACTAAGCATAGCTTTATACATAATTTTTGTCTTGGTAGCTCCACCATTTGCTGCATCTAGTATCATTGATATTATTTCTGTGCTGCTTCGATAATTCATGAAGAATATATACCTGAACTACTTATTTTAAGCTATTGTCCAAATAAAGGATATGAAAAATAAAGATAGAATCATTCTTCTATATGTCCTAAAATAATCAACTTTATCACTTACATACAATAACAAATTTAACTTCATTATCTTATAATCTAACTCTGTAAAGATACGGTATGAGATTATGAGTTAAATACATCAAATTTTTTTTAAATTTAATTATAAATAATCTAAATAATAATTTTTTTGAACTTGTAAATAATTCGATATAAATTTGCTCATTTCTTTTAACATAGGTTCAAAATCAGAAGTATTATCTGTTATGAGATAATGCATTTTTTTCTTTATTGCAGTATATAAAATTATTAAATCAGCAGTATTACCAACAGGATTAGAAGCTGTATACCTTTGTAGGTTTGCTAAAAATGGTAAATCAGCATCCTCTACTAATTCATACATACCTATATTTGAGCTAATAAATTCATACTTACTTGGTTCATCAATAGCTTTAATTGAACTTAAAGTGAGAACTCTTCTAATTCCTATGATAGATATTATTTTATTTATACACCTTTTTTTATAATCATCCATCATTTTATTGATTTCATCTTGTTGTACAGTTGTAATATACAAATGAATCTGCTTTTTAGAAAAATTCTTAAGTTTTGATACTAATCGTATTTTGTTATCATAAATAAAATTTAAAGTATTAGTATCAAGCATTATTTCATACAATTAAATCATTTCAATATATTATAAAATAAGAATTTTATGATTGATTGAATTATATCTTTGAATTTATATCTTCAATTTCTGGTTTATGATTCACAACTTATACCATCTTCATCTCGGTCTAATCCATGAGGGTCAGGAGGTAAAGCTTCAAAATCCTTGTCTGAAATATCCTTACAATTAAGGTTTGGCGGAGGAGATGATATACAAGCATCAGGATAAGAAGAATCACAATCGGAATTATCTTGTTCAGAACTTGTTTGTATACTAGACAAGAAAATGAGTTGTAGATTAGCTAACATAATGATTGTCAATATTGAGGTGGCTATCCTTGGTTTCATTTTTGTCATTATAAAATTGTAGTTTTATAATTTTATTTAACCTTCAAATATCCATGGCTTACATATTTTTTGGATATAATGCAAAATTTGGTATATTTCAAGCATTAACCAGAATGATACAATAAGTATTTGTTGTTCATGCGAAATTGCTTTAAACAATCCTCATTAAATAAGACGAATGATTCTGTTATATTGTATGCTGTAATCGAAGATACATTTAGCTTTTTCTAGAGTTTTGGATTTGATGGAATGTCTGAAAATTTCACACTCATCCAAGACCGCCATTTGATAAGTTCGATGATTACCTTTTGTTACTTGCCAATCCACAATTTTTGTCCAGATAATCAGCTATATCGTCGAATGTCGCACCAGAATCATTCAACTCTATCAGTAATTCTTTACTTATACCGGCCCGTTGCAATGCGACTAATGCAGCATATAATCTTCTTTCAGCATTAGTGATACAGTTGCCATCCCAACCATAATAAGACATAATGAGACCCATAACACATCTTCCGCCAAGTCCGTCGGTATATCGCTTTCTAATCTGCTTAAAATGTTTTCCATACGTCCGTATTATTTGAGAAATGGATGCTTCTTGTTTTGACTCTTCACTACTAATACTAAAAGTGGGAACTGGGATTTGTCGCTCTATGTTCTTTGTTAATTCCTTTTTATATCTATTTAGAACCTCAGAAACAGGTGATTCTTGATTTAATAGTTGTTGTTTAGCCATATTGCCAATAATAAGTACAAACAAACTATTTAGAAGCTATGTATAATGGATTTCTATCGAAAGGATGTTTGGTCACCTTTTAGAGGTGCTGTCATGTTAGTAATTCCATTAATTATAACTATAACCGAGAATTCTATTCGAATATTTGTTCCAATGATTAGTTTACTACTTTTACTTTTTGGTTTTCCAATAATAGTAAGTAGTAAGAAAAATAAGAATATAGAAAATTAGGTATGCAAACAAAATTTTCCACGTAAGGAATATAAAGAATAATATGAATAGCGGTGCAAAAATAAGAGCCTAAGTTATGGTAATTAAGTACATAAACTAAAGATACACTGTTAAAACTTTTTAACTTTCCAAAACCCATTCTAGTATATCTATAAGTAGGTCATACTCTTTTGCCACATCACATTTATCCAAAGGTATTTGACAGTTCTTGGAATGCTGGAACCTGATTTTTCGTAGTTCTTCAACTTTGTTTCGATTTTCTTGTTAGCTTCTCAACACTCATCATCTACTCCATAAATATCTAAACCATTGTTTGCAAGAGCCACTCCAAGAACACATTCATTTATTTCCATGTTTTTTTTAGTTGCTAATTTTTATTAATAAAATAATACAGAAACTTGTTAGGGTGTTGAATGAAGTTTAGTTCACTCTAACATTCATTATTTTGTTACTAGACATAATAACTTAATCTCGGGTTCGGTGGTCTTGGGGTCATTTTTGACCTTTATTTTTCTTTTTTTAATCGTTCTGAATCTATTATGAAATTAAATTTAATAAAAGAAAATGTTAATAAAATTTTTTGTATTCAAATTAAAAAAATAGAGAAAAAATATAAAAATTGAGGTATTATCAATCAAGGTGCGAAGAAATATTGAGAAACTACATTTACTGCTGCAGTAAACCCATGAGATGAAAGTGCTTGCAGAGGAATTTCTGCATCAACAATCTTGACATGATCTAGTGTGGTAGTAGTATTAGCAAAAGTGGCTATTGCTGCTGCTCCAACCTTTCCTCCAAAGATTTTGGTATTAGAAATTCTATGTTCACTATCTGCTACCACAACTCCAAAGAAACGGTTGTCTGTTAGTTTGTTGTGATCAATTATACAACATTCACTTTGTTCTCCAGTAACACTAATACCGACATCATTATTTGATACATCGTTATTGGAAACTATAGAATCTACACCAGCATTAACCGCAACATTTGTATCTAAAGGAATAATTGTGTGAATAGGAATAGATGAACCAATTTCATTTGAATTTTCCTCTTGTACGTCTATTTCGGAAGGAAAGAAAGGATCTGGAAATGTTCCATTAATGTATGTACATCTCTCATTCTGATTTTCCTGTTGTATATTTATGGCCGAGTTATCTGAAGTTGAAGATAAGAATGATTTATTACAAAAACCTATTCCTGCTGCTTGAAATTGATTAAACCAATCTGGGCCACAAATGTCATCAGGAAGGATACAGATATTTCCACTAACTTCATTATGAGTAATAGTAGCCTGGGCATTATTAGTGAAATAGATACCAATGAGATTAGGAGAGATTTCAATCTCATCTGTATCAAACCCTTCGTAATTAGACCCTACTATGTTGTTGTAAGACATTGT
>JAATVK010000170.1 GCA_014523485.1 Nitrososphaerales archaeon TH5894 | reverse complement strand
GGAAGTAATTCCTGCAATACAGTATCCCATTGGTCCTACTCTGTTGCCATTACCTCCTAAAAATGATGGTGAATCTATTTCTATAGTCTGTTTTCCTTTCTCATATGTTAATTCTGTTTTAAATTGATATTCGGAGTTTGGGTCAAGATTCCATTCTCCGTGCAATTTGACTGGTTTACGAACGAATTGTCTATCCTTTTTTCCATTATCAATAGTATTTTGAATTTTATCAAGATCTGTATTATTTATGATATTTGTCATGATGAATAATATATTTCAAATTTATTAATAGTTGCAAGAAAAGCATTATTATAATACCATTAAAAATAAGCATCCATCTTATTCGATAATAAAATCAATATTTTCTTTTTCTATTTTTTTGGTACCTCAAAATTACATTAGTAAAGTAAATGATTAATTAATGATTATAAATAGAGGTGTGTAAACTGTTTTTGACACAATTTTGTTGTTAGAAGGCATTTTGCTTATAATATTCTATTGGAAATTAAACAGATCTTATTATTGGAAAGTCATTTTTTGAAATATAAATTTGTAATTGAAACAATATTTATTTATTTAAATAAAAGTTAAAGCCCTAGCGCTGCTATCTAGGAGTAGCAATAATAGCAGCAGACTATAGATGTATCCTTTAGAGTTGTTTTGTGTTATTAACTTGTTAATATTCTATATATGAATTGGAGATAAATTATTTAATTGTCATGGCCTAGACTATATCACTCATTTAGGTTTGTGTGCACATATATGATGATATTGTTTGTTCCAGGCCATGACTCGACTGGTTTGTTTGCCTAATGGTTTTTTATGGATTGAAGGTAAAATATTAGTGATTGTTGATCATATATTGATTTCTTGATCTCATTGTTTACTTTCTTTGAATATCAGTCAGCATCATCAAAATATAATCTATCCATTAAGAAACATTACAATAAATCTATTGTAACTACCAAAGAGATTTTTGAGCATGGAAATAATAACATTTTATATAATCTTGTTAGAAGTAAAAGACAAAAGACTTCTGAACTTATAATCGAAAATGAAAATGAAATCACTTTAAGAGTTCTTTTTGATAAACCATTAGAAGAAATTAAGGATATCATTCAAAAAAAGATACAGTGGATATTAAAAAAGCAAGATGAGTATAGCAAGACTAAACGTGAAATCAAGGAGCTTAGCTATTTACCATCATCTACACTTCCATATCTAGGCTACAACTACACGATAGAATTGAGAAAATTAAATACTGATAGCAATAATTTTTCTACCAATAACAATAATGAAGGAAAAGTACAAGTCGCTGATAATGATAATAAATTGCTATTTTATCTAAAAGATATAATAGAAAAAAATAAGCAAAATAATAATCAATCATTATGCCAGAATTTAGATAAAAAAATAATAATAAAAAATAAGATTAAAGAATTATATGAAAATTGGCTTTATGAACAAGCTCAAATCATTTTCAAAGAAAAAATAGATAGATTTAGTAAGATTATTGAAGTTCATCCTACAGATTGGCAAATAAAGAAATTGAAAAATAGATGGGGAAGTGTAACCAAAACTAAAAAAAAAGTTTTAAATGGGAATTTGATAAAAACACCTGAAAACATAGTTGATTATATAATAATCCATGATCTCTGTCATCTCAAGATAGAAGGACATTCTCATAAGTTTTGGTCATTATTGCATAAGTATGTTCCAGATTATCTAGATAAAATAGATTGGTTAAATACTAATTCAAGAAGATTAGTATAATATTTTACTTACTATAGAATATGCATGCATACTATCTATTTTATTATAGAATAATCATTATCAGTAAATCATTTTAAATCAATTCACATTATATGACTGTTTAATCAAAGTCATAATTATTTTCTTTTTTATATGTATGCATGCATGTAATTAGCATGAATAATTAGCAGACACATTATATACATTTGGCGTATATTCGACGGAGCACGTTTAGACAATTAATAGAAAGAATTATTAGTTTTAAATGAATATAGTTAACATAATGCATAATATAACAACAACAACAACAACTAAAAGTACAACAACAAATTCAAAATTCAAAAGAATAGTTGTTTCAGAAAATATATATCAAAAATTGAAGAATTTAGGCGGTGCAGGCGATAGTTTCAATGATGTTCTGGTCAGAATTTTAGCCAAAACAGAACAAGCAGAACAAGAAAATGAGCTATTATAATTTAGAGGGGGTAGGAATTTTGTATCTTTTTGCAACCATGGTTACAAAAATATTAAAAATAGACCCCCTAATATTTAACAGAATATTATTTAATTTCGAGGTGGATAGAAATAGAAAAAGAAGATAATTATAATTTTTCAAATGAAAGTCAGACAACAGACTATACTTCAATGGAAGGAATTAGGACCAAATCAGGAATTGAAGATGATAGAATTTTTGGTAAATTCAAATGCAAAGAGTTAATTGATAACTCATTAGACTTTATTGAATCTAATACAAAAGATTTTGTTAATAATGGAAAAAACCCTTTTATTGATATAAATATTTCAGAAGAAGAAAATGAAGAAATAATCAAAATTAAAATTAAAAACTCTTCTCCTAATTCAAATAACCATTTTTTTACTAAAGAACGATTACAAAAAATCTTTAATTTTCAGAGATATTTCAGCAGTAAAAGACATCAACATATAATAAAACGTGGAGCTTTAGGAGATGGTCTAAAAGAAGTATTGATTATTCCTTATGCTTTTACTATTGAGAATAATAATGAAAGTTGGAATTATCCTTTAATAATCAATATTTTTAATGAGAAAATATTTGAAATAAGAGTTACCAATCTTTCTGAAATTAAACGAATTGGGGAAATACCAAAGACAGAAGTAATTGAAATTATCAACAATAATAAAAAATATAACAATAATAATGAAGATGGATTTACTGAAATTACTGTCTTTTCAACTCTTTCCTTTTGATATTGTAGAAATTTAATAATATTATTGAATGCCCATTTATGATCTTCCAATCCTTTTGTCGCAAAAAGGTTACATTGTTCTTCTAAATTTCCATTTGGAAGTAAATTTATATAATTAAAGAATATTTTCATTCGTCTTAAATAACAATCTTTAGTTACTGGAGATCTGAATGCATATAAAAATAAAGAAAATGCAGTAGATTCTTCAGTGTTTTGATTTATTGTTTTTTGTATTTCTATTTTGGTTCACCTTTATTTTTTTTATGAATGAATCCAATTAGAGAACTAATATCACATCGGGCTCAGAGGGATTTGAACCCACGACCAACTGCTCCGCAGGCAGCCATTCTATCCAAACTGAACTATGAGCCCACACATACGTACCTAGATACAGCGAATTATAAATTTTACAGTATTATTTGTTATTGTATTTCATTTCTTCCATCCCAGCACTTTCTACAAAGCTGACCGCGTATATTCCAATTGGGTTTTGGGTTATATCTAAAGAATTTCAAATTAGTTCCGCAGATAGAGCAGTAATTCCTTTCTTTTTCAAATTCCTTCTCTTTTTTTTCATAGCAATTAGTACATAGTATAGTTCCTCGGTCTAAATTCCATTGCCACCTTGGTTTCAATTTTTCCAATTCAGATTTAATGTGAAGGCCACAAATGGAACATGTATTCAGCTCTTTTTCCTGTTTATCCTTTTCTAGTTGATTCTTCACGATATATTCTTTTGTCTTAAGGATATGGCAGTCACTGCATAACATTCCATTTAAATCCCATTCCTTATGAGGCTTGTACTTGTATTCAAGTCTTCTTTTGCAGATGATACAAAACTCTTGTTTTTTCTTCCAAAATGCCAAATGTCATCTCACCTTTACTTGATAATTATATTAATTATGATAAATGTTATAAATTAATATTTATAAAAGTCAATTTATAGAGTGTTGTGTTTTTTAATTCTTTCTTATCTCTTATCTTTTAACAAGCTAGTAAAATTTCAATAAATATAATTAGAGTATTTTAAAAGATAATCTATATTTTTTATGAGCGAAGGTCAAATAATAGTATTAGAAGGCATAGACAAGGCCGGAAAAGGAACTCAGTGCAAACTATTGTATAATGTGATTAGGAAGGCAGGAAAGGATTGTATAATTTTGGATTTTCCTGATTACACAACTCCTATTGGAAAAGAAATACAATTGTTTCTTGATGGAAGAAGATCTTACTCTAAAGAAGTTCAACATATGCTATTATCAGTTAATCGATGGGAAAAAAAAGAAGATATAGAGAAGATTCGTCAAAATGGAACTATTATTATAATGGATAGGTATTATCAATCAAATCTTGTATATGGGTTGTCTCATAAATTAGATTTGAACTGGCTTATTAATTTAGACAAAGGGCTCCCACAAGAAGATCTTGTTATAATACTTGAAATAGATCCTGAAACTTCATACAAAAGGGTAAATTATAATAGGGATATTTTTGAAAAAGACCTCAAGTTTTTATTAACTGTCAAACAAAACTATAGAAAATTGTCCAAGGTTTATGGATGGAAAATAATCGATGGCCAAGAAAAAGTAGAAAAAATCCATCATAAAATTTGTGGCCATGTAAAAGAAAAATTAAATATTTTATTTTAATAATATTACGTAATTTCCAAAAATCCCCCTTATTTTCTTATTTTCAATATTTCCCTTAACAGAATTTGTACTAAACGTTCATACCATTGAGGAATCCGTTGATTAACATAACTAGACCTATAATGCTCAAAAAATAAAATTAAAGACCTCAAATTAAATTGAGTCTGAATAATATAACTAACAAATTACTTAATTGTATATATGCACTTAAATCTTTTACAAAATAATGAAAAACCTCTGGAAGCAGGAAAAAAAGAAAAAAGATTAATAATAAAATCAAAGCATAAAAATTATACTTTAAGATATTTCTACAATAGTGACAATATTTTCTTTCATCTTTTTTTGCATACAAAGGTTTACGATAAACGAACAAAGAAAAACATAGAAGAACAAGGTATTTTATTAAGAAGCTGGAATCCTATAACCAAACGAGGAGAACGCTATGTCTTTAGAAAAGGAGTAGAAGGAGATGGCGATTTGAATTTAAAAATCGTATATTTACCAAATACAAAAACAATATTCGAATTTTCCAATATAGATAATAAAAATCAAGGAAGTTATAATTTGGCAGAGGAAATCATTAATCAAAGTTCCCACAATGATATCGAAATAAAATTTTGTGATACAGAGTCATGACTCTAGTAAATGATAGTGCTTTTTTTATCAAAAGTGTATTTTCTATTCATTACTTTTACCTTGTAATTTTAATTTCTTGATTATAAAATCTTAAAGATTAAAAATTTTAGTACTTACGTTATTATTAGTCGTTATGTCTTGTAAAAATATCGTACAGATTCTGAATTTTAATATTTTTTTTGTTACTTAGTGTTAATAACTTGAACTATAGGAACTATAAATATCATATTTTTATTATATTAATATTTTAAGTATTTTGATAGGATATGATCCTGTTCTAACATAAATTAGTTAATAAGTTAGAAAATTAAGTAAAATGTTATTACAAATGGAACTTAGTATATTTTGGAAATATTCAAATGCTAACAAGCATGATATGAGATTAAATTTATTTGCAACTGTCCTAGCTTTTTACCATACTTATCAACTCACTTTCTACCTATACTAAATTCTTTTTATGAGTGATTTTTAAAAATAGTTTATAAACTAAAACCGCAAACTAAATAGAGAATAAGATTTTATTAGATTTATGGTATCTACTAAACTTCTAAGGGTAAAATTAGAAATGGATATTGATATACCAACAGATCTTATTGAAAACAAGAACCGACTTAAATTGATTGAAGAAGGAATAATAAAGAGTATATGTAAGGGTTTATATGAAGAAGGACTGTCCTTCCATATTAGAAACTCTAATTTCACATTAAATAAACAAGATGAAATAAATAATTAATTTGTACTTTTATATCTTTAACTGTTTAGAGATTATTATTGGTATAACCATATCGCTAGAGTAATAGATTAATTAATTGCGATTGACCTCCTTTTGGTATTATGAGCGACCAAGGAAGAATGCTACGCTAAATTAATTAATTCTTGTGTTCTTTGGACTGTCGTATTGTCATTATATGATTGGGGGTTAATGACTAAATTACATATTGTATAAATTATATTTATTAATTCTTGAAATCCTCATTATATGTTCTGAAGGTGTAAATTTTAAAATATTTTTGATGATTAATGGAAAAAAATCAAGAATAAAAGAGTTTTAGTTATTAATCTACTTTATTGCTTTTGTTGAATTCCTATTAATTAACTGTTAGGCTTACACTCCACCCACGAGAATTATCACAGGTGGCAACATTATTTGCTCTAAGTATAATTTCACCATCTGCTTTATGAAATGAGTATTGAATAAAAATAACAGTAAGGATAGTAAAAAAATTGGTATAACTAATATAAGAAAAGAAATCTACAATGTTATATGATAAAGAAAGAATGTATAGACTGTAATATCTCAGATATATTCTCCAAAGTGCATGTCTTGTTTGCTATAAATACCATACACGTTTAATTTTAACGATTGGTTTATGACATTTTTTAATTTTTTCAATATTAGCTTGATTGGAAGAATGAGAAGAGGATTTCAAATAGTGAAAATGTATAATAAAGTAGTATGTCCCATATGCATTAAATATACAAAAAATCATGTGATAAATCACTACAATTCAAAATATTTATGCTTGAAATGTTACAAGTCATTAGAAAGACTAGGAGAATTAAATGAAACAGTCGGAGGAGGTCTAGCTGAATTGGTTCAAACAAAAGAAGATGACATTTAATCAGATTCTTATTTAAATATACATCAAAATTGAATTCTTTAATTTATTATTTGGTCTTAATCAGTACTGAATATTATGAGAAAAATGATACTATAACTAATGATACTATAACTAATGATACTATGCGATAATATATATGTAATAAGTGAGGTAAACAGTTTCATACAAGAGATGAATTAGGTATTTATCAAGACTTTGAACGCCACTAGAAATAGATATCGATTCGTGACCAGCTCAAGGTTATAAATATATAAATTTGTAAATTTAAGCCAACTATCTTACATAAAGCTGTTAAATAATTAATTTGTGATCTTCTTTCTTATTGTAACATTATGGAATAATAACTAAATGATAGAGGAAAGGCTTTATTGGCATTTGGTTGATTCTATGTCTTTGGTCTAATCAAATTTTACTAAATTACAATATTCAGTTACTTCAATGTATTAATAATTAAAATACAAAATAATCTCATTATACTAGAGACAAAGAGCAGATAATCTGAGATTTAAAATATTTATTTTCCTAAACTAAGTAAATATTTGAACAACAATATTCATTTATAGATATATTCATTTAGGATTAACAATATGAATATTCTATTATTTTTTTAAAGCATTTATTATTATTGTAATAAAGTATAATAAAGTATAATGTTAAAATATATTTATGGAAAATAAAGGAGAGAATACGCAGGTACCCAATAAATCACTATCTATTACAGATAGTACTAAGGAACCTGTGAACAAAGTCGAAGAAAGATCTAAATCCTTTACTGATAAAATAGTAAATAAAATACCACATATTGACAGCGTAAAGGAAATTGAAAATGCATTAGATAAATACTCTAATGTAAAGTTTATAACACTAGGTTTATTTGCTTTAATTGG
>JAATVK010000169.1 GCA_014523485.1 Nitrososphaerales archaeon TH5894 | reverse complement strand
ATAGAGACTATAAGGGGCTCGTAGGTGTATAAACTGATTTTGTCACAATTTTGTAGTTCAAAAAAGTAATTCAATTACCTATGAAAAATGTCATGATATAATAAAAGGAGTGAAAAGAAGAATAACAAGAAATATTATACTATATAATTCTAATTATAAGATCCTTAAACCCATTTACAACTACTGATATCTCTATTATATGTGAACGTTGTATGAAAAATTAAGATTGAAACATAAGAACTATAAAGTGGAAGAGGGATAATTTATCATGTTTTCAGAAATACGTCCAAAGAGTTGTAGTTACGATTGTGGTTTAGAGATATATTGGAATACTGAGGAGAATACCTATTATGAATTAAATTCAAGGAAAAAACATATATGTCCAAATTTATTGACATCTAATAAGGAACCTACAATTATTCCTCCAAATAATACAGCAGCAAAACCGTCTTACTATAATAAAGAATTTTCAAATACAAATGAAGCAAAAACAAAAACAAGAATAAAATCAAAGATGGATAATTCTTTTGAATTTTTGGAAGGATCTCCAGATGCAATCAAAAAACATTATGAGTTTATTTCAGATATTTTAAGAGATTGCAATGGAAAAGTTCATGGAAGTCAATCTCATTTATCTAATAATAGTATGTATTTAATTGTCTATTATGAAGTTCCTGAAGGTCAGAGAGATGAAATAAAGAAAAAGATTGACAACTTTATCCAATAAAAATGAAATGGCTTGTTCCAGAACACGCTAAAAATCTTTGTAATTGTTATGGTTATAACCATATCAATTATTTCAATAAGAATTTCATTTTGCCAATCATCTGATACAATTGAAATTAAGACTCTATTAAAGAAAGATGAGTTTATAATGTCTAGCCTACATTTTCAGAAAGCGAATCTAACTTTTGGTGATGGAAGTAAAATTTGCCCTGAGAATAATTGCTCATATGAATTTGAAAGAACCACATTTGATGAAAGATTTGGAATAGCAAATACAAAATATCTTTCAGGAACACTACAAATTGAAGAAAAACCAAATTCTAATGGCAATTTTATTTCTTATCGGTACTATAGATTATCTGGTACATTTAATTTAGTAGATATTAAAGAGAATACCAAAACAGGAGATAAAATTTTGGTTTATGAAGGTAATTTATTACTTGATACAGGTAATGCAATGTACAGCCCCTCAAAAATAGAATATAAATCACAAATAAAAATACATGATGCTCAAAATCAATTAGAATTATATGGAAAAAATCAATAACAAAAAAACCTTCTTTTTAATTATATTATTATAAATTATAAATATAAATATAAACCCTTTAGATACCTACCACGATAGGGTTCTGAGGGCGGGCTTTGATTTCTCATTATAATAGGGTTAGGTAACATAATAGATATGGTTTTTGATATGAAAGGAGTTCAAATTATCTTAGCCTTATCATTTGTATATATTGAAAAGCCCAAATATTTAATACTCAGATTTCTAAAGTAATATAGACAAAGACCTACTCTTCTTTTATTTTTGTTGTTTTTATTGTTGTTATTCTTTAACTGCTACAAGTATAGCATAGTATCGTATAAGTAAAATTTTCAAAATGGAGAAGAGAAGAGAATACAATCATACTTAAATAGATAGATTTTTTACGTTTAATCTATCTATGATTACTAAATCCATAGCCATAATCGATGAGGATCCAGATTTATTAAATATATTTAGCGAGGCCTTAAAGGTAAATGGCTATGATGTTTCTAGTTTCTCTGATCCGCTTTTGGCATATGAGCATATAAAGGAAAATTCAGATAAATACTCATTACTAATTATAGATGATAAAATGCCCAACGTAAATGGGTTATTTATGGGAACTAAACTATTAGAAATAAATCCAAAACTAAATGTAATCATAATGTGTGATTTTGCTAACTTGAAATGTAATTATAAATTTACTATTCTTAAAAAACGTGTATCAATATCTAAATTAATTGATGCCGTGAATGAAAGTATATTAAAATCTTTTTTATATCATGACAAATTCTAAAATTCTTTATAGTAATTAGTAAAAACCATAGTCCTCTAATGGAGGAGCAACTACGAATGTACTATGTATAAGGCTATGACAATGTAATGGTCTGTTTTATGCGTCTTTATGTTGTAAGTCAAGTTAATGTAGATAGTTAAACTATGGCGAGGATGTTATCGTTTTATTTAAAAATTAGAGTTAATTTATTAGTAAAAGAAGATGCATTGGCTCATCTATTAGATCAATTATTAGTTTTGAGTGAAATATATATACACACACACAACAATTAGAAAGAAAAAATGAGATAATACTTGAATTTCATGTCAAACTAAATTTTTAAGATGAATTTGTAGGTTATAACTGATGATATGTTATCAAATTATAAGAAACTTAAATATCAGAAGAACATATTAATATTAACATCCATAATTTATCTTTGTCTTCTTTTTGTTGTTTTTGTTGTTAATTGGATAAAAATGAATTAACTTTACTTTTTAGTAAGTTTAACCAAAACGAATTGTAATAACACTCTTTTCAATATCTGGATTGTTTTTCTTTAGATGTTCTATGTATTCTTTATTTGCAGCAGTAATAAATCTAAATAATAGGTTAGGATCTATATTCTTGAATTTTTGAGATATATCAAACCATTCATTTTGGGCATTTTCAAATTCAGTAACATATTAAATAAGTGTTTATATTTATATTGACCATTTATTCTCAAAATAAACATTGATATAATATGGGCTTAGAGGTGCATCAACTGATTTTGACACGATTTTTTAGTTCAGAAATAAAAAATAGATTTAATTAGAAATGAAATTGGTAACAATAACATTTTAACTTCATCTTTTAATTTTTCTAACGGTATGGGTTTTTCAATTATTTTATCTATTCTCATAATATTTGATTTATCAATAACAAGATTATTTTTAATGTAAGCAGTTATAACTATGATTTTAATGATAAAATTTACATCAATACCTCTAATATTTTTGATAAAATCTAATCCAGTGATTTGAGACATACTATAATCTGTAATAACCATAGAACAATTATTTAAATTAGAATTGAGAAAGGTTAATACTTCATTAAGATCTACAAATGATATTAACGATTAGAATAATATTCTATTATTGCAAAGATTCCAATTCTTTTTTCTTTATTAAATAGTTTCTAGTTACTTCTTGATTCTTTTTTTCTAATTCTATTAATTGTTTTTGTGCTGTTTTACGAATTTCGATACATTTTTGTTTAATTCTTTTATCAACATTTTGATCATACAATTTCTGGACTTCTGTTAATACATGTTTCAAATTTTTGATACTATTAAAATGACTATTATAGCCTTTTTCAATTGATTCTAGTTGAATCTTATAATTAGAATTTGGTCCTTCATTACTAGCTTTCATAATTTAAGTTAAATAACTGATTTCTTCTTTTTATACATTATCCAATAATAATACATTATTCGTTTTAATTCTAGATCTTTTGTTCTGAAAAGAAATTATATGTCTTATGTAGTTTAACTATATGAGTATCTCTTAGACCGAGTTCATGATTCATAAACTTAATTCCGGAAAAAGTAAAAATGAATAGTGGTTTCATTTTACTTTTCAGGACTTGACTTGTAGAGATAGAGTAACTTACCATAGTAATGCTGGATTATAAGCAATTATAATAGATAATATATGGATCTATATGAAAATAGAGTTTTATTATTATCTGTAATTCTTTTTGACTATAACTAATATGATATTGAGAATAACTAGTATAAGCAATTTTTAATGTGAATATGATGTTATACTTAAGACCATTTAATCATCCATTGAATTAAATTTATTATTGATTCTACTAATTCTTGTCCTTTCTCAGTCATCTTATATTCTACTCTTGGTGGAATTTCATTATATGCATGTCTTTCTAGTATTCCATTCATTTCAAGTTCTTTTAATCTACGAGCAAGAGTTTTGCTACTGATACCTTTCATTAACCCTTTGAATTGTTTATACCTAACAGGATTAGTTGTGCAACATAAAGGAATTAGCATTTCGAATGTCCCTCTTTTTGTTATCAAATTTCGAAGTTTCGTTGTCTGTAACATTAGTTTTTGAGAGTCATATCCATCTAAATAACAACTATAATTATAAACTGGTAATTTGTTTACTTTTTGTCTCTTTGTTTCCTTCATTCCACTTTGTGTAGTATAGTCATCTTGATAACTTAAATAGTTTCCTTAGTAAACATATATTATGCAAATTGAAGCATTAAAAAAAGAAATAAAGAAAAATTATGGAAAGATCGCTTTAGAAGGAAATGCTTCTAATGCTCGTTGTAATACTTCACAGGAAATCTGCTGTGATGATACAGATAATATTTCTAAAGAGCAAGTATCATCTATTATTGGCTATAATACTACTGATTTGAAATCCATTCCAGAAGAATCAATTCTTGGATTAGGATGTGGAGCACCAATAAACTTTGCGAATATTCAAAGTGGTGAAACTATAGTTGATTTAGGTTCAGGTGCTGGAATTGATGTATTCTTAGCATCTAAACTTGTAGGTAATGAAGGAAAAGGTATAGGAGTTGATTTAACTGACGAAATGTTAGATAAAGCAAGAAAAGTTGCAATTAAAAATAACTATGAAAATGTAGAATTTAGAAAAGGAGACATTGAAGATAGAATACCTATTGAAAACAATTCTGTAGATGTTGTAATAGGTAATTGTGTTATTAATTTAACATCTAACAAGACAAATACCTTCAAAGAAGTTTATAGAATACTAAAGAAAGGAGGAACAGGAAGAATGATTATTTCTGACTTGATAACAACTAAAGAAATTAGTAAAGATGATATCAAGAGTAATGGATGGTGTAGTTGTATAGATGGGGCATTAACAAAAGCAAATTACATAAAAAGCATTGAAGATGCTGGATTTCAAAACATTGTGGTTCTAAATGAAAAAAACTATATGGATGAAAGCAATTTCAGTGATGAAAGGAAAATTGTCAGTATAACAGTTAGAGCAATCACAAATTAGGTCTGATACAATCATGAAATTTTTTGGAAAACCTAACACAAATAGTAGTAACAAATTTTCTAAAACAATTCTCTTTGTATGTGTTGAAAATGCAGGAAGAAGCCAAATGGCAGAAGGATTTTTAAAAAAATATACTCTTGATGGATTTAAAACCCAGAGTGCAGGAACAAAACCTGTCTATCAACTCAACCCAATAGCAGTTGAAGCAATGAAAGAAGTTGGAATAGATATCAGTAAACAACAATCAAAAGAGTTATCTGATGAAATGATTCGAGAATCTGATTATGTAGTAAATATGGGTTGTATGGACAAGAACTTTTGTCCTACAATATGGTTACCAAAAGTTATAGAATGGAATTTAGAAGACCCAAAAGAAAAATCTATAGAAGAAGTTAGAGAGATAAGGGATGAAATAGAAAAAAGGGTAAAGGAAATTGTTGCAGAAATTACAACTAATACTCAAAGATAAATTAGACAAAAACACAAAAATCTTTTTTGTTGAACTTATTGGAACATTTATAGTAATAGTATTTGCTACCGGTTCTATTGTATTAGATGCCAAATTAAATGGGGTCTTAGGACTCCCGTTTATAGCAATTGCTCCTGCTATTGCTGTTGCTATTGGAGTTTATCTTTTTGGTAGAATATCTATGGCACATTTCAATCCTGCTGTAACTGTAGGATTTTTAATTACACATCATTTGCAAAGGGAAAAAAAATTATTTCTTACATATCTTGGAGCAGAATTAATTGGTGCTTTCTTGGCAAGTATTTTCATTTTTTCCGTAATCGGTAATGAAATGAATTTAGGTGCTAATGCTCCTAATTATATTGATTTTCCAATTTACGTTATTGTTGGAATAGAAATATTAGCATCTGCTTTAGTTATGCTAGTAATACTGATAGTAGTTTATACAAAGGTAGCAAAGAGGTTTGGAGGAATAGCAATTGGGGCCATATTCGGTTTAGATATCTTCTTGTTCGGATTGATTTCTGGGGCTTCGATGAATCCTGCTCGTTCTTTGGCACCTGCTGTTATGTCTGGTTATTATGTTGATTTATGGCTTTATCTTACTGCTCCATTTATTGGAACTTCAATTGTAGGATTAGTATTGAGGAATAAATTTTAGTTAATTCTCTGGCTCTGTTAACTTAAGAGATTATCACCTCCTTTATTAGAACAGGATTATTCTTTGCTACTATAGTATTATTATACATTGATACAAATAGTTCCATCCAATTATACACATGACTATTATCACACTCTCTTTTACTATTACATGGATAATAGTCATGAAAAGATTCAATTCTATCTTTAAAATACTGCATTACCCTTTCGATAAGGCTTTTCTCTAATGGTGAATGTAAATAATGTTTCAATTTCAGTATCTTACAGGCTTCACGATACCAAGTAGCTCCATCAGTATAAACACTATGTTTGACATATTTGGATACAATAGATCTAATGAATTTCTCAGCAACAAGCATATTTCTACTCTCAGAAATGTGTAATCCAAGTAATGTTTTATGTACAGGTTTCATTGCTATCCACAAATAGTAATGTTTCCAGCCAATCTGAATGACAGTTTCATCAATTATGAAAGCAGAAATTCTTTGCCTTTTGTAGATTTGAGAAGAACTAAACCTTTGAATCCATTTCCATATAGACACGTAACTCCTTTTCTTATCTCTAAATATTAATAACGCCTTTGAAATACTTCGTAGACTGAGGTCAAGAAAGTACAAATACAATGAATACATAATTACAATAGTGGATGTCCTATTCCTCTCAAATGTTATAACCATAACATGAGAAAGGGATATTCATAGCTAAATCTATTTCGTTAAATTAACACAGCCATTCGAACAGAGGCTTCAAATCCTAGCTCCTCCATTGAACCGTTATTCATAAAATTTTAAAAATTAACAAAAAATATCTAACGCTATACAAATCAAAATATTATGTTACCAAACCCTAATATAATGAGAATTCGTAGTCAGTCAAAAAAATAAATTCTATTATAGTTTATACAGATGGACTGAATTTAAGCATCTTTATTAAATCGGGCTCAAAAAGGGCTTCCAAATTTTCATTATAACAGAGTTCAGTAACATAATATTAAAAGTTTATTATCATAAAGTAATCAAAAATAGACAAATAAATAACCATATACTTTTACAGCTTTACAAATAGAAAAATAATAAAATAATTTTAATTAATAATATTTCAAATGGAAACTAAAAATATAAGATTATCTCTCAAAGAACATTTGAAAAACTATCAAAAGTATGGTAATGTCCAAATTATGAAAGTATAGACAATTATTAATGATGATAATTAGGATAATAATATAGACCCAAATGCCATATAAAAGAATTATAAACGAATAATATAAGATTATCGACTCATATACTATAAAATTCTTGCATAATTTTTTTCTTATTTTTATACCTAAACAATTTTTGTAAACTATTTTATTTGATAATTAAATATAATTTAACAGTTAAATTTGAAAAGACCGAATTTATTAGTAATAATAAGTTTAATCACTTTTATTAGTATAGTTTTAACCACCTCTTCTCCCTTTAAAACTTCGAATTCTTTTGAAAATAATGAATTTTTCTATCATATGAATAAAGTACAATTAGTCATTGCACAAGATGATGGCGGTGGAAATGATGGCGGTGGAAATGATGGCGGTGGAAATGATGGCGGTGGAAATGATGGCGGTGGAAATGATGGCGGTGGAGCTGACTTTGATTTCGGTGGTTCTGGAAATGATGGCGGTGGAGCTGACTTTGATTTCGGTGGTTCTGGAAATGATGGCGGTGGAGATGATGGCGGTGGAAATGATGGCGGTGGAGCTGACTTTGATTTCGGTGGTTCTGGAAATGATGGCGGTGGAGCTGACTTTGATTTCGGTGGTTCT
>JAATVK010000168.1 GCA_014523485.1 Nitrososphaerales archaeon TH5894 | reverse complement strand
GATAGAAACACCAAGTTTTTGAATAGATTTTAATGATTCTGTTATTCCTGATTTTAATGGATCAAAAAATAAAATAAATCCCAAGAATATCATATTTGATTCATCATCTTTGTTAATTAGATATGTATGTGTACTACTATTAATACAACTTTGAGATGGATTGGAGGACAATTGCCTTGTTGTTGGTTTGTCTTCTATCAATTTATAGGCTATTCCTATAACTCGATATCCTTTATCTCCAATCTCTTTAAAAGTATCTTTTATTTTATCTTTTAATTTATAAATATCTTGTATTTTTCCATCAGTCATTTCTACAAAGGAACATATATCAAGGATATTAGGAAGAGCGCCCTTCGTTATTAGTATATTATTCTTAGATTCTAAATTTGTTGGTAACGAATTATGCTTATGTGATACAACTATACTTAATCTTTTTCTAATAAAATCATATGGTATTTCATCTATTTTTGAATAATCAGAAGATATGTCCAATCTCTTGTAATCTTTTATAGATTTATCAATTGGATTTTCAAAACCTGTCTCATAAATTGCATTAAGATATGCATATAAAAATACTTTTTCATTATTATTTCGATTAATATCAAGAAATGAATGAATTTTCATTTCTCCTCTAGTTATAGTACCTGTTTTATCAGTACAAAGTATATCCATACTACCAAGATTTTCAATTGATTCAAGTCTTTTTACAATAACTTTTTCATTAGCCATACGTTTTGCACCATGAGACAAATTAACACTTATAATTGCAGGCAAAAGTTGAGGTGTTAATCCAATAGCAAGTGCTAGAGAAAAAAGAAATGATTCTAATACAGACCGTCCTAAATATACATTAATTACCAATATACTAATTACCAAAATAAGAGTAATTTCTACTAGAAAATAGCCAAATCTCTTTATCCCTTTCTGAAACTCTGTCTCTTGTCTAACAGCCAATCTATTAGAAATTGCTCCTAATTCAGTTTCTCTTCCTGTATGTGTTACTAGTGCTTTTGCAGTACCACTGACTACAAAAGTACCCATAAAAAGAGAATTTGTTCTGTTTCGTAGAGGAGTATCTTTGGATAATAATACTGAGTCTAATTTTTCAGAAGGATATGTTTCTCCTGTTAATGTTGATTCATTAATAAAAAGGTCTTTTGATTCCAGAATTTTACAATCGGCAGGAATCTTATCACCAGAATTGAGAATAACTATGTCACCAGGAACAATATCTTCGATTGGAATATCTTCCATTATACCATTTCTTAAAACTGTTGATTTTATTTTTATCATTGATAATAATTTATCAATTGCATTTGATGCATTTTTTTCCTGCCAAAAACCAAGAAATGAACTAATAAGAACAATTGAGAGAATTATAGAAGCATTTTCTACTTCTTCAAGTATTAATGTTAGTAATGCAGTAAAAATAAATATAATTATAATAGGACTCTTTAATTGCGACATAAATAATGAAAATGATGAATTTGTTTTCCTGTCAGTATTTATAATATTGTGTCCGTATTTAGATACTCTTTCATTTGCTTCAATAGAAGATAATCCATTTTTTGGACTAGTCTTTAATATATTAAGAAGAATTTGATTTGAAATATTCCAATACTCTTCTTTTTTCTCATTTCCCACTAATTTATTACTACTGTTATTAATATATTAAATATTTTCATCAAATATCTATATTTCTCTATATACCTCTTGTTTGAAATTCATACAATTGCTTATTTTTCAAGATATCAACTTGGTTCACTATTTATTAAATCTTGGAAAAAGGTAATAATATTATACCAAAGGTAAAATTAACATTTATTCAATTTTGTTCTTATAATAGGAAAACAATTAGACATGTTGTTCTTGTGCTTCTGTGGCTTTGGCTTCCATAATTTTAAATTCCTTACGCCACCGGGTTGTAGGCGGGGACAGCGGGGCCCTCGTTGTTCCATTCATGCACGTCGGAACTTACCAGACAAGGCATTGCCTTTGAAAAAACTCATCAAAAATATTTTTTCCTAAGCCTTTTTTGTTTTCTGAATTATTTTCTAATTTGAAAGTACCAAGAATGTCATACAACTAATCTTATTAACAAAACTGTGTCATGTTACCGTTCCACATGTTGCCATTAAACTACTAATTTTATCATCTAAATTTTGTTGTGTTTCTAATTTTATGTCATAATATGGTTTTAATTGGTAAAGGAGTTCCTTATTAGAAAATTAATCTGATATTATTAAAAAAGTTTTTATTATTATTAAAGGTTAACCTAAATAATATGTCTAATGGTACAGGTCCAAAAAGTTCTTCTAAAAAGGCTACTAAAAAAATCACAATAGTGAAAGAAGTAAAAGAAACAAAATCAGTTCCTGTCACCGTAGAATTGAACATACTTAAAGTTCTGATAAATGAACGTCCTCTTATTCCATTATTTAGAATATTAAAGAAGAATAAAGAGTTGCACACAAGAGAATTACTTATCAAATTGGGAAGTTGGGGATATGGACAATCTTTAATGAAAAGAGCCACAAATTTAGGTTTGATTGAAAGAAAGGTAAAAAAAGAAAAATCCAGGGGACGAGGCAAGCCAAGGATTTATAATTATTTAACAAATAGAGGTAGAGAAGTAGTAGGATTAGCTGATAAAGTAGGATACGGAAAGTAATTTTTTGGAAAAATTTCTTATCTATTATAAGATTATTAGTATTTGAACAAGCTTTAGCTAAAGGTAGATAAGAATTTTTGATAATTAGTAATATTGTTACCATTAAATTATTCAGAAAATTACTCTAAAAGGTAAAAAATTGTTTAAGTGGTGGGTATAATTTTTATCTGCATATAAAAGTGACTCTTGATAGTCAAATTTATTAATAAGACAGATAGTTGAAAGATATAACCTTAGCAACAAATTGAGATGAGAGATAGGATTTACCTTGTCCTAATTTTACTATAAAAGATTTTTGAAATTCATATAAATAACGGCTTTTACTATAATGATAATTGTAAATAAATTCTTATCTTCAACTAGAATATTAAAATTCAAAGTAATTGAAAATGACTTCTATTATTGATTGGTCTATTCTAATCTAAATCATGTTAAGTTAATATTATTAATGCTAATCAAACTAATAGATTAAAGGCTAAGTTACAATAGCTATAGATCAATATTGGGTTATTGGTATAGTATTATGGCAAATTGAAACCAAAAAACGTTAGATACTTCGAAATTCTTTATTCTATATTTCGTTTACACCTTCTCTTGTTATTCTATAAATCCTATAGTCTACATTAGGAGGTCTGTTGATGTCTTCCTTTATTAAACCAAGTGATTGTAATTCATTCAAGTCTTTCTCAACTTCTTCACAAGAACGATTAGCTTCTGCAATTATTCTAGTATCTTTTACACTAAAATTTGTATCATTAAGGGTAAAATCGCTTATAATAGTTAAAATCCTTCGTAATTCATCTCTCATGGACATAACATATCTTAATTAAGAACTTTATTTAAAACTAAAGCCTGAAATTACTTTGAAAAGTAGATATCAATATCTAAAAAGGTGATTTGATGTTCGATATAGTAAAATTAATAATATATAATCAAAAATATCAATCATAATATCTTTGCCTGATTCATGTAGATACACATCTTCAACTAAAATGATGATATAGTAAATTAACGGTCCAATCAATTCAAAGAATCGACAGACGGATATATTTCTAGGACAAGAGAGGCAACAATAATTGTTATTCTTGTTATTATATATTCAGATTCTAATAGAATAACTCTTTCTCTATATAGATAAAAAAAATCTAAATCATCAATAACGAGAAATTCTATATACCTATATACTGCATATTTAATAATCTTTATGAATTCAGATAGAGGAAATTTATTTCAAAACGGATTATTTTTACACGATTTTATGGATAGACAGATTAATTGGAGAAAATTGAATCTAGAATATATGACAATCTACGTTGATACATTTCTAAGAACTGTTAGTAATGGCCACAAACTTGAAGAATAAATGAATTCTATGATAAATGGTTATTAGATATGAACAAAGAATTAGAATGCAATTTGAGCTTAGGTAAATTTACTAGTATGTTGAAATATATGTTAATTCTCGAATATAACTAATTAAATTGTCAGATTCTGTAATTCTAAATCATTTTAATCCATTTTCTATCTATAACAATTTCATAATAAAGTCATTTAATTTTCAAACACAGTATGGATCATCTTTAATTTACGCATGGTCTAAAGGTATACAAGAGTCTATTATTTCTAATTTTCAAGAAGAGAATAGTAAGAAATTCCTAGATAAATTTCGATCTATTTTTGATAGCGAATTAAAAAATATGTTAAAGAAGACAGAATTTTGTAAATCACTAGCGGACTTTATGGACTCATACGCTGAATTGGCATATATATTGAATCTTGACAAATCATACAGATACTTTACATCATTAAAGAGTGATTTAGATTCAATGGTGGAACCAATTCGTGATACTGATAATAGGACACCTTCTGAAGTAATCCCAATGGATGAAAAGAGATTCGAAATTCATCATTACAAAACATCTTCATCACAACAAGAAAATTTAAAGACTCCACTCCTTGTGGTAGGTTCCTTAATAAACAGACACTATATTTTAGATTTACTTCCTCAGATAAGCATAATTAGATATTTTCAACAACTTGGCTTTGATGTGTATGCTACTGATTGGAGAAGACCTACAATTAAGGATGAAAATATGTCTCTTGGAAGCTATGTATATGAGTATCTTGAAAATGCAGTTGACAAAGTAGAAGAGATTACTGGTTCTAAAAATGTTACGTTATTTGGATATTGTTGGGGAGGGATTCTATCATTAATTTATTCTGCATTACATCCTGAAAAAGTACGAAATTTGATTTTGCATGCAACTCCACTTGATTTTGGTAAATCGCCAACCGTATTGGAATCTTGGATAAAAAGTTTTGATGTAGAAAGATTTGTAAAGATTTTTGGAAATGTACCATCCTCTTTTCTGAATATTGCATTTTTCATGCGCAATCCATTGGAGGCTTTATTAAAATATCAGATTTATTTTAGTCAACCTCGAAGTACAAAAGAAATCATACAGTTTATGGCAGTAGAATCATGGCTATATGATAGCGTTCCAATAATTGGTAAGGCATTTGAGCAAATTATCACTGACATTTACAAAAAGAATCTTTTAATAAAAAATAAAATGATGCTTGGAAAAGATTATATCAATCTGCAAAAAATTACTATACCTGTTCTAAATATAGTTGGAACAGAAGATGATCTCGTTTCAGCAGAATCTAGCAGGACAATTACAGATATAATTTCTAGTAAAGACAAGAAAACATTGGAGTTTCCAACTGGACATGTTGGATTGTGCATTAGCCGTTCTGCACATAAAAAATTATGGCCTGAAGTCGGAAAGTGGCTCATAGAGCGCTCAAAATAAAAGACTATCCTTAGATTAAATTCAACAAATTCTGATGCATGTAGCATCATAAAATTTGTTTATTGAATTATGACCCACTCTCAATTAATTATATTATTTGGGTCAAAAATATTGTATCAAAAACAATTCGTACACCTCTGAGCCCAAGTTGAACACTTTAATTAATAATTCAAAAATATTTAGATCAATACAAGAATAAGAAATTATTAAATAATTTCCATTATAAATATAAACCAAGTAATGATATTCTCATCTTTCAAAAATTTTTGGGAGATAAGCCGGATTACAACCTAACTCATATCAAGAATTGGTAAATTTTAACTCTATATCTTTATGCGGACACATTGCGATTATCTCTTCTGCTAACCTGTAACAACTTTCATAATTATTTTCATCAAAAGAAAATTCAAAAATTATTTTTGTATTTGAGAAATAAACCATTTTAAAACTCAAAGCGCCTCCTCCTTCTTCTCCATTTTTAAATGCATAACGTTCTCCACGTTTAGTTATAAAGGATTCCAACTTCTTAACAATATACCTTGTTTTTCTATATTTTGCTTAGTAGTTTTATCATACACTTTTGTATGCATAAAGAGATGAAAAAAAGTATCATTTGGATTATAAAATTAACTTAAAGCTCTGTGTTAAGTTAAGGAAATAGATTTAGCTGTGAATGTCCTATCTCTAATCTATTATGATCAGTAGATTATTTGAAAGAAATAAGAAACACTCACACATTTATTGTAATGTCCTCTTTGTATTTGTATTTTCTTGGTTTGAGTTTACGTAATACATCCAATGCATTGGAACCTTTCAAGGGTCAAAAAAGAAGTCATGTTGCAATATGGGATTGGATACAAAGGTTTGGTTCATGCCATATTTACAGCAAACGTAAAAGAGTACCTGCATTTGTAATAGATGAAACTATTATTCAAATTGGTAATCAACATTTCTGGTTGTGGATTTGTATAGAACCAGTACACAAATCCGTTCTTGGAATATACATTTCTGAAGAAAGAAAATGTTTGTAGCAGAGAATTTCATTCGATCTCTTGTTGACAAATATGGAAGACACATACAGTTTATACTGATGGTGGTACATGGTATCCTCAAGCCTGTACATTTTTACACTTAAAACATAGACTGCATTCTTCTTTAGAGAAGAGTTTGATAGAAGGGGTAATGCAGTATTTTAAAGATAGAACAGAATGTTTTGATGATTACTATCCTTGTTCTAACAACACCAAATACAACAACAACCAAAAGAAGAAGAAGCAGAAGAAGAATTGTGATCTAGAACATGTATACAATTGGATAAAGTTGTTCATCTACTTGTATAATACAACTATTAGAAAATAAAACACCATTTGTGAATAGAGGTGAATTAATCTTAAGTTAACGGAGCCCAATCTACCTAAGCCTATTAATCCTCATTGGCAATTGATATTCATTAATCACAACCTCCTATTTTAAAATAAAAAAATGGGTATAAAAAGAAATATTTATTTAATCGGTTTTCTTCATCTCACTTGAAACATCAGAGTCAGGGGGAGTAAAGTCGAATTCACTTGATTCACTTGAAACATCATCGCCTTTGGTGTTACAGGCTCCATCTTTCCATTCTGCGCCAGCATTTTCACATACTTCTTTTTTATTTTCTTCAATTGTGTCTTGTTTCTTTTCTTTTTGTCCTTCTGTAAGCTTATCAACTACATTCTCCTGATACTCTTGTGTATTTGGAAGTGGCGATTTATCTATAATATACGGATATGCTTCCCTTGAAGCTTCTTCCTGTTTTTCTATTTTATCATAGGCTTTATCACATGCTTTTTTATGTTTCTTATAGTCTTCTGAAGCATCACACGCATCTTCAACACTCTGTCTGGTTATAGCATCATCATAGAATTCATCCCAGTCATAGTCTTTTTCAAACCATGTAGGATTATTTTCTACTGTAGCATATACATGTTGTAATGTGAGTAAGAAAACTGCAAATATTATTAGTATTGCTGTAGCTATTGCTGGTTGAGCTAACCTACTCTTATTATTAAAAATTATTTGTTTTTCGTAAATATTTGAGAATGACAAACTTTACTAAATAATTAATTCAGAGATTTATTTAAATTTTTTATAATTATATTTAGTCATATAGTCATAATATTTTTTTAAATAATAAAAAGGTAATAAACTTCAAACTTCATCTTTACTATTTCAACTTAAAATTAAAAAAAAACTTGTCAATATAGGTGTGGTATTACTGAAATTTAATTGAATTAAACAAAAATAATAGGTAGTAGGAGATAACAAATAGTAATTAGTTGAAATACCCTCACCATTTATTAACTTCTTTTTTAATTGATTTTTATATTGAACTTAATAGAATGGGTTTTCTTCTGTTTTAAGAAAACAAATATGAAATTTATTTAGAGAAAAAATTACAATTTGTCAATATAAATATTTGAATGCAATAAATGATAAAAGAAAAATTAACAAATCTACTAATAATGTGTCTAATATTATAACAATATAAAACTAAATGAAATTAGAATTGGTAAAATAAAAATGATATCGGTTTATTGCAGATTATAATACATAATATCTTATACGGAATTTATTTCTGGGTTGTCTATGACATAATCAGTATCAACCACATTCTTATAGTTCTTTAGTTTGTTATTCTTTAATCTTGTATATAGAATCTGCATTTGCAGTTTTAAATGGATTGACACTATAACTATGTTATTTCATAATTACTTTATATAAAAATATGTGAAAGAAAGATACTATAAAATGTTCTATTATCTATAATTATTTACCTATTAGGAAAGTTATTTTGTCAAGCCAAGTCTTTGATAATTGTTGCTGCTATATTCATTTATATTTAAAAATTTTTAAGATGTTTTTTATCAAATATCTCATCCACTAACATTGGGTTTAATTTTTCAAGATAAGCAAATTTGAACTTATTTACATATCGAATTGATGAAATGCATACTTAAGTAAAAAATACAAAATTTTTAAAATATTTGATGTGAATACATCACCTTATTGGAAGGTCACAGAAAGTTTTATAACCAAATCAAATTAATTAGTGAAAGATGAAAGTAATTATTTCTATCTTGCTAGTTATTTTTATTTTATTGTTAGTACTCCCTATGATATCATATGATAAAAGAGAATATTCAATCTATGCCAGTCAAATGGATGTTAATTCAACAGAAAATGCTGATGTCAATGATCTCTTTACATTTTTTCAAAATTTCAAGCCTAATGCAACAGAAAGTCCATCACCTATAATGGCTAATGCAACAGAAAGTCCATCACCTATAATGGCTAATGCAACAGAAAGTGCTATTGTCGATCACAACACAGCTGATTCTAGTAAATATACTGCTAAGAATTTAAAATTCTGCTATAGCTCTCAATTTGGATCATTAGGAACAGAAGATGGACAATTTAATCGACCTCACGATATCGTATTTGATTCAAAAGGCTTTTTATATGTAAACGACCGAGAGCTGAACAATTTCCAAAAGTTTTCTCCTGATCATAAATTTATTTCAAAGTTTGGTGGGGAAGAAGGTGAAGAGCTAGGACAATACTCAAGCCCTTACAGCATGGCAATTGATTTCAATGACCGTCTTTATGTTTTAGATAGGGGAAATGATCGTATTGTAAAAGTAGATACAGAAGGAAATGTTCTTGGAGCACTATATTCTTTTAATGGTACATGGATAACAAACAATGATGACATACCTGAAATTGGAGATAAAGATGATAGTGGATTTGCCAGTCCAGAAGCCATGGCAATTGATAAAGAAGGAAACTTTTATTTGACTGATACAGGAAACAATAAAGTTATTAAATTTGATAAAGACTTTAAATATATATCACAATTTGGAATTGAGGGTTCTGCGCCAGGTCAATTTGACCATCCTCATGGCATAGGAATAGATTCTGATGGAAACATATTTATCAATGAATTAAATAATCCAAGAATTCAAAAATT
>JAATVK010000167.1 GCA_014523485.1 Nitrososphaerales archaeon TH5894 | reverse complement strand
TATGTAAAGTAGTTATAAATAGGTAAATTATCTGATCCCAATCTACTTGGAAAATGCAAGTCTTTTTTCTGGTTCATATTTTTTAACCAATTCAGATATTGGAAATTTTCTTCCTCCCACTATTTTTATATCAATATTTATATTTTTTTCTTTTAATTCTATGATATTATATGTGTCCTCAAATATACCTCTATATCTCCAGGAAGATGATGTTCCTGCATAAGCAATTTTTAAATTTCCTAAATTCCATAACCATGGTCTATGTTTATGTCCACATAATACTAGTGAAACACCATTTTCAGTTAAAATTCTTAAAGCATCTCCAGAATCTAAAATACCAACTAAATTAGTAAATCCTGTATCAGGTATAGCTATTAAATGATGATGCATTGTGACAATTTTTGTAACGTTATTGTCATAAGTCTTTAATACTTCATTTATCCAAAGATTCTGGCTATCACCTACTTCTCCTTCATCTCGATCAGGTAAGGCAGTATCTAAAGAAAGAATCACAACATTATCCTTTTCTGATTTGAATTCATATACTTGTTTTGAT
The DNA here is from genome assembly GCA_014523485.1 of Nitrososphaerales archaeon TH5894. GTDB lineage: Archaea > Thermoproteota > Nitrososphaeria > Nitrososphaerales > Nitrososphaeraceae > TH1177. The sequence goes on along the minus strand of JAATVK010000167.1, from coordinate 11,973 downwards.
GATGAAGGAAAGTACTTTCGAAAAAGTAGATATCCTGTATGACGATAATCATGATTACCTGGAAAGATTATTAAATTCGGACATGTAAATTTTTTAATTTCATCTGACGCTTTTTTAAATTGAAAAATTAATCCCTCATCTGTTAAGTCTCCAGAGATAATTATTGCGTCGGGATTAAGTTCATTTATTTCCTCCACTAGTATATTGAAGGCTTCTTGTTTGAATAATCCTCCTACATGTAAATCTGATATTTGAACGAATTTCATCAAAATTATCAGGTGATTATAGTATTTATAAAGCATTGTCCAAAGATTTTTTATTTAACTTTAAAAGTGAAAATAAATTTTAAAAATCAATAACTATGTAATAGAAAGTCTATTTAATAATAAATTTTTATCAAAATTAATTTTTGAAGCATTATATTGCTATTACTCTATATTATCTTAAAATAAATGCCATGATAGTAGGATTTTTTATTAGATTTTTTTATAAATATAAAACAAATTTATTTTATTTGGTGTACTTTCGGCTCAAGAAATGTATTTAATTTTTTATACTCTGCGAACTTTATTCATATTTCTATAAAATGTAATTTAGATTCTCTAAAAAAAAAGAAATTTTAATAAATTAAGCAATTGATTATTGCATATTGCTTACAATGAATATGAAGAGTCTGATGAAGGTATTTGTCAACATACAATGATTTTTTGGTAAGAATTTAACAATGAATCATTATATTTATTTTCATCTTCGAAATTATGATCATATTTAGAAAGACAGAGGAAGGATGTCCTCACCTACATACCTAAATTTATATTTTTCTAGTAATTAAATTTTCTTCTATGCTTAATTTGTTAAATTAAAAAAAAACTATTAATGAATACAGAACAATCACTTAATTTGCTGACAAATCATACTTTAATTGTAGGATTTTATGATCACAACATATATAAATAGATAACTATATTGTGGACACATGCAAAGTAAAACTGATCAACCTAAGTGGATATTTGCTGCTCAAATAGGAATAGGAGTACTAGCAATTATCTTATCTATATTAATTCTAATTAATCCAATAATATCAATAATATCTCTTGTAGTTCTTGTTTCTGTCCTTTTATTAATAGTAGGAATTGAAAAAGTTATAACAGGTATATTTGTAAAAAATAGGTCGCGCTTTTCAAATTTAGGACTAGGTATACTTGTAATTATATTAGCTCTGGTAGCAATGACATTTCCTGTAGGAACAAGTGTTTTCTTGGTTATATTAGTTGCAGTTGCATTACTATTTGATGGAATTTCAAGAATTGTACATGGTCTTAGACATAAAAATCAAAGCAAACTGGATAGAGTATTTACTATAGGTGTGGGTGCATTTGAGATTGCTCTCTCTATAGTTATACTGGCATCACCAGCATTTGGGTTTGGATTGGTTGCATCTATTATAGCAATAGCGCTTTTAATAACAGGAATACAAATTCTAGTAGCTGGATTGACAGGTAGAAGAATGTCTATACCATTAGTGGATAGTGATGATAAAAATAACAGCAGTAGCAATAGACCATAACTTGTGATCCAAGTTATAGCCACTTTTATTCTTTTTTAAATAAATTCTTATTTTTGATAAATACAATTTTAGTGAATTCTAGATATTTGTTGTGCATGTCTTTCTTAAGAAAAATATATCCTTATTTTATATTTTTATATAATTTTATATATTTACAATTAGAATCATATTCTCCTATCTTAGAATATAGTTTATCCAGATAAAATATCTTAAATTATAAAATTATTCTAAAAAATAATAATAATAATAATATTTAACTAAGACACAATCTTACTTTAAAAGGTATAAATATCTATATTTTATTTATTAAATTTGTGTTTTTGTATACCAATGAATAGTTTTTATTCCTTTCAAAAGTTTCTGTAAATTCAAATCATCTAGAGATTAAATATTTAATTATTAGATATTTTGTTAACTATAGTTTCTCTTCATATATTTAATTTTAAAATAAATAATTTATACATATTGAAGGGTATTAGATAAATATCTTACATTTCTGACATTCTAGTTAAACCATACATGAAATTTATTAATATAATAGAAGAAACAACATCTCAGTATGCTTCAGATGGTAGAAGAGGTATATATTACGATTTTGGTTGATAATATCACTGATAGACTTTTACCTAGTTTATCTTTAGTAAAACGACCCCCATTGATAAGCAATAAAAGATTTAACAAGCCTCCTATTGCCGAACATGGTTTTTCAGCACTGGTTGAGATATCATACACAAATAAAGATGAAAAATTCAAACAGAAGTTTCTTTTTGATACTGGTGTAAGTAAAAATGGTATAATTTATAATTCAAATATTTTTAATATAGATTTAAAAGATATTGAAACAATAGTTCTCAGTCATGGACATTTCGATCACATCTCAGGTTTAATAAGTGTCCTAAATAAAATAAATAGATCTATTGAAATTATTGCACATTCAGATGCATTTCTCAAACGATGGATTGTATTTTCTGATGGCAGAAAAGCTAGAATGGATATACTAAATGAAGAAAATATTAAGAAATTTGGTGGAATAATAGTAAAAAATAATAATATAAACTATTTACCAAGACCAAAATTAAAACTTGCTAAGAATAGTACAGACAAGAATAGATTCGATAAAAAAAACAAACGAGTATTGGTTACAGGACAAATACCAAGAATCACAAATTTTGAAAAGGGTTTTCCATTACAATACAAAGAAGGAAAAGATGAAAATCATCTTATTGCAGATCCATTTGTTAACGATGATCAAGCTTTAGTAATGTTATTAAAAAATAAAGGTTTAGTTATCTTAACTGGTTGTGGGCATGCAGGGATAATAAATACAATCAATTACGCTAGAAAAGTTACAGGCATTAACAAAGTTTATGCAATTATTGGAGGATTTCACTTATCCGGAGAAGAATATAACGATTCTATTCCTTTGACAATTACCGAACTTTTGAAGATTGATTCACAATATATAATTCCATGTCATTGCACTGGTTGGAAAGCGTGTAATGAGATAATCAGAGCGATGCCACAAAAGTACCTACAAACAAGTGTAGGATCTATTTTTTCCTTTAATTAAAATATTAGTATTTTAGATATAATTTCGAAAATAATCAAATTTAGTTTATACTGGAATACAGCTGAAAATTTTTCTTTACTATAGTAAAATTACTAATTGATTAAGTGTTAATTCTATTAAATTACTATACTCATTTTTATAGTAAATAATAAAGGGTCAATAATATATTTATTAAATCAATTTTGTGATCACACGAAATTATCTTTTAATAGATTAATCCTTTTCAAAGGATAAAATATTATTTTAGGTCTATTTAATATGAATATCATTATTAATAAAAAATAATATTTCAGTTTGATATAAATCTAGAATTTTATTCATCAATATAAATTTATTAACTTAAGTTAGAATCAATAAAATTTGTAATCTATTTATGATAATAATTAAAATTAAAAAATTTGGATACCCGTTGCAAGGACAATATTTTTTGAACATAATCCAGAATTTCTAAATTACAAATACCTTAAATTTAAAATTACGATAATTATTCTTAATTAAGATTTCAATTGATATGTAATAAAAATAAAAAGCAACTTATAGAATAAATCTATTAAAAGAATAGTGGAATCAACGTCTATTGAAAAACTCCAAACACTGATTGAGAATAATTATAAGATCGAAAAGATTCACCCTCTAATTTTTGGGTCAGATGCGGAAATTAATATTGTTAATTTAACCTTAGTTTCCGATGATGGAAAAAAAGAAAGTATTCGAGCTTACGGTGAAGAATCTCATCAATTAAGAGAATACATTCGAAAAAATGATCTCTTCCATAGTCTAGGGGGTTAATAATAACAAAAAAATAACCCTATTAAATTTAAAATATAACAATAAATATTATTACTATTACAAAATTAATAATTTATTACATTTTATTAAATTTACAATTTCCTTAGGGATATTTGAACATTTTATTCTATCTTTTTTTTAAACTATATATCATTTTAAATTTGATATTCAAATTAAATAATAGATAGGTGTATAAGGGTTTATGTATTTGCTGCATTATCATTGTAATTCTATATGTACTACCTCCATTGGCTAAATACGATACTTTAAGAAATTAATAATAAACTACAACCACTTTTAATTAGGAATGTGTAGAGAAGTTCATTTTTATATCACATATAATTAAATTTATACTTGGATGCATATTTAGAAGAGGAACTTTATGATCTACTGATCTTTTGTATTACAAATTCAAATGAAACAGAAGAGATTAGATCAAAGAAGGAAAGATTCTTTGAGATTGGAAAAGAGCTTTATGATGATGGTGGAATTGATGCTTTGGAAAACATGTTCTTTACATTAAATAATCGAGTAGAAGGAGAAATAAATACAGATGCTAGTAAGTACAAATCATGGTGGAACGGAATAAGTGAAAAATGGAAGTTTTAAATAAAAACCACTGTATACTTCAAAAGTTATTTTACTTTATTTTACTTTGGTTCTACATTATGAAAATTAAAATTAATTAGAAAATACATTAGATACAGTTTAGTACTGTAGTCTCTAAAAAGTGACACATTACCATTCCAATAGTTACTATTTTCATAAATAGGATTAAGGTACTCTAAATAAATGGTAAACAGACGTCGAGAAACTCTCTACATCAATTTATTTTATTGTTCTTGTTTTTATAAAAGAAAATATTGTTTTTGATAAAGTGAATATTTGTTTTTGAAATCCTAGAAAAAAGAAAGTTACTGACATACCTAACAAAATACCAGCAACCATATCAAGAGGATAATGTAATCCAAGATATATTCGGGAAAAAATTACTAATCCTGCTTCTATGACTAACAATAAAGATATTATTTTGCGTCTCAAGTTCCCACGATATAAACATATGACTCCAGTTGCACCGGCCGAAACTATTAAAGCGTGACCTGATGGATAGGATTTTTTCGATTCTTCTTCGAATAGATATATATTATCAGCTAACTCCGGCCTTTCTCTATCTATTATATTCTTAATTTCTCCACCAACCAATACTAAAATTATGATAGATAAACCTGTTATAATAGCAGTTTTTCTACCTACTACCCCTCCTAAGAGGAAAAGTGCAATTAAGACCGGACCCCAGGTATACTCTCTTCCATAAATAGTAACATATACCATAAATTCATGTAAATATTTATTATAGGGCATTTCTGAAAAAAATGCTTTTATAGAATTATCTAATATTATTAAAGGATGATCTTGCTTGAAATTTATTGAGAGTAAGAATACAGTAAGCAGTAAAAAAGAAATAAAAACGATAAAAAACGCAATGAAGTAAGTATTAATCATATATAATAACACTTCACAATGTTTTTAATATTTTAATTTATCATAAATTTTAGCACATATATAGGAATGATAATCATTAAGTTTAAAAGGTTTAAAGTGATCTGAATTTTTTAACTTTACTATTGCTTTATTGTTTAACTATATCTATTTCTTGTTGAATTGCAATTATCATAATATGAACTGAATTTTGAATATTAAGGCATTTCTTGTAGTCGATATTTTGGTATCTAACAAATAGTTATGAATATAAAATAATCTCTAAGAACATAAGATAAAATAAACTAATATTGTTGAGTATATCCTATGACAATGTTACAGGATGATATAGGAGAAATAACAGCAATATTATCCAAGACCTTTGATCTAGCAGGTATTGAGAGAGATTATGATGATTCATTTGGTAAGATTGGAAAAATTCTTTATCGTTATGGAATAAATTACAATCCAAAAGAATTGCGTATTGTATTTACTTTATGTATGCAAGAATTTTTCGAGTCTATTCCTCAAGACCAATGGAAGTTAAATGATCCCTCTTTTGTAAAGCAGTCAGAAAGATTCGCAATTAACAAATTTAAATATTGGTTCATAGAACAGGTAACATAATAGAATTATTCAAATAAAGAATTAATCTTAACATCTAAAATTAGAACTAGAATTTAATTATAATTAATTCAGATGGAATATTACTGATTGAGGATAGTTAAATTAAATAGATTTCCTTAATTATTATTATAAATTTAATAATTAATTATCAAGAATAACAAATTTTTATAATTTTAACCATATAAAGCCAATTGAATCTAGTCAATATGTTATGAATATACAAAAAATATTATTAATGTAATTTTTAAATAACATGTTAATTATTAGAAAATATGAGTCAATTAGACAGTAATAAAGGTAGTAATCAAGGAGATCAAGAAAATGGTAACTCTCAAACCAGTAACTGGGTAGATTTAATCGGTGCACTTTTTGATCGATTAACAGGAAAAGAGGCGATAATAACATATGAGTTTGACAACCTTGTAATAGACATACCTCGAGCTTCTGGTCCGGGAGGAAAAGAGTTGGGATCGGCCAAATGGACTATTAACGGAAAATTAATAATAAAAGCCGAAGCAATGCAAAAGTAAAACATACTAAAGGATGATTGTTCATTGACGGACTGGGATAATATAATAAAATCAAAAAAAAATGTGCGTACAAAAGATAATATTTCAGTAGGATATGTAGTTGCTAATTATGATGATCATATACTTGTTATAGACGATGTAAATAATCGTACTTATAGGATCCCTAAATCATATATAGAAAATTACAATGGATCTGAATTATTTTTAAATATTGATCACCAAGATTTAAAGATCCTTGATGAAAACATTTCCAAATCACAAAAATCAAATTCCTATAATGATATGTTTATGGATTTTCTTGTTAAAGGATTAAGATACATGAGTGGTACTATCAAAGTAGCAATTCAAAATAATAATTCATTAATAATAGAAAGCGCAAATAACCAAATAAAATTACACATTATTGATCCATCAATTTTTGAGATTCCAGTAGAAATACTAAAAGATAATAAGATAACTGATTTTTTCAAATATATAAAAGGAGCTAAAAAATTCGCTCATAAACTTTCAGAAAATGGAGTGACAGTGTTTATACTTAATAAAGATGAAAATGCAATCACATTAGGAAAAGATGCCAATCCGTCTTTCTCTAAATTAATTACAAGAAGTGATGATATCCAAATTGATAGTATAAGGAAGTCAATAAAACTTGCAAGTGATAATAAGGATGAGGATAAATAACATTTTTTGAATATATATTTCCATATATTATAATAACTAATTCAAGTGAAACCAAGTACATTTAAAATAAAAAAAATTTTATTTGTTTAATTGTTTATCATGCTATTATTATTAGGAAATAATTTGTATTACCTTTAGACATATTATCTATATGATCAGCACCCTATATCTTGTAATATATTTCCAAATTCTGAATAACTCTGGCTATAAAATAATTCTAATTGCATATGTTAACAACAATTTTGATTTTCAATTGAACAGATAATCTTTCATTACAAAATGTGTACTAATGAATAGTCTTTCAGACTTTAAATAATAAATAATAACATCGATATTATGAAATTTTGTTTAGAGGTTTGGGGAACCAATTACGAAAAGATAAAAGAAACCTGCATATTTGCTGAAAAATCAGGATATGATGGATTTTTTTATGGTGAATCGTTAACAGATATTGATTTGGACTGTTGGACTGTGTTATCATCATTAATTAATATTACAAGTAAAATAAAAATTGGACCTGTAATAACTTACCTTTTTCCCGAATATCGAAATATTACTTTACTCGCTAAACAGGCAATAACATTTCAACATTTAACCAAAGGAAGATTAGAATTCAGAACAGGTGCTGGTGCTACATTACAATATTCTATCCAATGGTGGCACCCTTTTGGAATTGAATATCGAAAAGCCTTTGAAAGAGTACAGCTATTAGATGAAGGATTAAAAGTTTTGATTATGCTCTGGAACTCAAGAATGTCATCTGTAAAATTTGAAGGAAAATATTTTAAATTAAATGGTGCAAGTCTAAAAATTCCTCATATAGTGATTGAAAAGATTCCAATCACAGTTGCTGCCAAGAAAAAAAAGACTATGACAATTGCAGCCAATTATGCAGATATATGGGAATCTTCTTATATATCACCTATAGAATTTTTAAAATTAAACCATGATTTTACTCGTATTAGTGGTAAAAATACAAATCGAAAAATTGAGAAATCAATAGAGTTAGATGTTGTGATTGCTGAGTCAGAGACTGATCTTAAATATAAAGAAAAAATATTTGCAATGGAAAGAGGTCCAAATATGCTACATCAAATAAAAAAACATGGGCTAATAGGAAAACCGGCTAACATAGCAGAAAGAATTAATGAATATTTAAAAGCTGGCGTAACTCAATTCTTACTTTCTTTTCAAGATCCTTTTGACATAAATTCCTTAAGTTCATTTAATGATGTAATGAAAGCAATTAAGTGATTTAAGTTATTTACTTAGGTCAATTCACAAAAGATTGAATTGCAATAACTGAGTTTTTCATATACTTTCCTTCAACATATATATGGCATATTTGAATAAATATTTTATTACAAATTTAGACAAATATTTTGGTAAATATTTTCTGGACGGACAAAGATTATAGAAATTTTTACAGATTTTATGTGTTAGTTTGTAACTCTAGCGATATCCTAGATATCTACTAGGCATGTCCTTTTATCTTTGCTAAATAAATCTTCTTCAGACTTTGTTTATACACTAGAGCACGATTATGGAATAGAGTTAGGTAATGAGGATGTGAATCCATAACTTTCTCATAATTTTCTACTTCTTTACACTCTAATTCGTGCGAACTAAAATTGTTATCATAATCATCATTCCACCACTCGTAAAGAATGACTAAAATTTTATTTCACATAAGATTTGTAAAGAGTACAACCCTTAATAAAATGTACTAGTCATAAAACTGTATATCCCTAGTGTTTTATATTGATTAATTAGGACTATATACTAGTAACTGGTTTGAATACAATAAATTTCAGAACATAGAATGAGAATTTCAAGAATTAATAAATATAATTGGTACTAACTGAATATAGTTCAAATCTTGAACCATTTGGCATACGCATTAAGTCATAATACGTCATAGTCTGAATCCTCAGCGGGATCTTCTACCAGTTCAGGCTATGGCAAATAAACAATTAATATTAAAAAATAACATATTCAAGACAGAGAATGAGAATTTATAAAACTTATAAATATTATTTTTTATCATTACAATATACTTTTCTCAAGTAGTCTTGTCCCAGACAAATAGGTAAATCGTAGTCATAGTCTGAATCATTGTCCTGGAGTAACTTCTACTACCAATTCAGGCTATGACAATAATATTCTAATGTTATTTAAAACTCTAAAAGAATAGTTTCAAAAGTAATAAATAATATAGTTTCTAGGTATTAGAACTTCCACACCAAAGAAATATTCACATCATAGCCTGATTCATATAATCTATAAACCTCGATTGATTTCAGGCTATGACAATTATAATTAATCTATTACTCTACTGATATTTTATTAAAGTTAGTAACAAAAAATTCAATAAATCTTTTTTACTAATTGATTTCACAATAAAAATTGGTAATTGAAATTCCCTGTAAACATTAACTACTCTAATTCTCTAATCTAATCCACTACTCTAATTTAGTAATACTAAGTTAGCAACTCTACCTAAGAACTTCAATTATATTTTAACTATTTAAAAATGTTGTGAAATATCAGAACAACTTTACCAACGTTTCCTTGACCATAGTAGGAAATATTATAATGTAGAAACGTACGAAATTATTCTCGAAAATTTACTTGATTGTTTTGATAAACACAACTAAGACAAACATTGGTATAATAATAATAATAATTAATTATTGATTAAAAGATTTTTTGAAGATATCTAAAAATTCAGAACCTAAAAAATGAAACTAAATCCAGAAACAAGAACAAAGATCGTAGTGAAGATTGTAGTTAATGTTTTTGATATATTATAATATATATTATTATTTTGTTTGTATCCAAAAATGACCATAAGTACACCAAAAAGCCTTAATTGCTGTTATTTTTGGATCCAAATAAGATTTAACATAATCCCCATTTTCATTATAATATCCATCTATTTGTTGTAAAGAACTTTGCCAATCAATAACATATACCTGACTTTTATAACCAAGTTGTTTACAGGTAGGACAGATAACTTTTTCTTTTTCTTCAGCCATGATTCAGTTATTATAACTATTTCTCATATTTTAATTGATTGATTACTTTATCGATCGAGAGATATAGAAGATACATTAATACTAAATTTATTGAATCTTTGCTTAACTTCTTCTCTATTTCCCAATGGTGGCAGTTCATAATAAAACAAGAACGTTTGATATATAGTATTTATTCAATTAATTATTCAGAAGAATATACACGCCAAGAATAAGAAATAAATAAATTCAATAAATATTATGTAGTCTATCTATTATTATTATAATATGTTAGAGACGAGTAGTAGTAATGAGACTAATGGGTATTATCCTATAACCATAAAAAAGAATAATAATTCTAATTTACAATTATCTCTGCTACCATCTCAATCTCAAAAATCATCATCATCATCAATAAAACTAGCAATTAGGAAAGGTGAAAGATTAGAACATCTAGATATTCCAAAAGGCTTAATCGAATTATTACAGAGTCATGATTTTACAATTGAAATGATATTAGAATTTGGCCCCTCTAAAATTGCAGAAATATTAGGAACAGATGATCATGTTGCACAAATAATATTTAGTGAAACAACAAAAAATACTAGTGATATAATTTCTAATTATAATTTTTAACCTTCAAAAAATTCTTTGTAAAACTATATTGTTTCTAGCAAGAAAGTTATTGAATTTCTGCTTTACTTCATCTCTTTTACCTTCAGGAACTTCATAATATACCAGGATGTTTAAATTTCCGTCGAGGTCCTTGTCTCTTTGCGAACCATGAATACGGCCATTATACTCAACAATTACAATATTAGATAATATTTCATACTTCTTTTGAATTGCATCAATTGGACCAGTTAATAATTCAAATGAATTAGACACCTTTGGTTTTGGTTGATTTGAATTCCAGGGTTTTTTACTATAATATATGGGTTTAGTATTAGTTGTTGTTCCTTCTACATTATTAGAAGTATTTATTAGGTTATTTACTCTATTTGGACAAACATGTTTCTTTGTAAAAACTTCCCAATACTCGTTAGTTGCAGTATTCCAATAAATCTGAGTATTTCAATTATAGACACAAGATTTTGGATAAATATTATTATTTTGGTTAGTTGAAGAACTCATTTCTTTTGTTCTTATTACTTAATCTCTTCTTCCTTCTTTTTATCACGGTACTTTACTAGCCTGCTAACTGGATATAATGATACTAGACCAGTAATCACCAATAACAATAAATCGGCTGCAGTCACCATTTGTTTGTATAATATCAAATTTTTTCCTACTAATATTATAAAAAAATATTATATAACAATATTCTTGACATCTCATTTCTTGTTATTTATTCTTCTGTCTTTGTTTTTCTGTAGCAACATCTATTACCATCATATCTAAATCGTGTTTTATAAAATCATCTACAACGTTCTTTATATCTTCATTAAATTCTTTATCTTCTCTCCTTTCTACTAGTATTGGGACTATAGATCCTAATAACCGGTTTATAAAATCATCTGCGTATTTTTGTTGATTCTGTACTATTATTTTCATGGCATCTTGAAAAGAAAAATCATCATCATCACAAAACGCACTAATATAATCTACGAGTTGTATTGCAATATTATTACTATTGTTGATATCAATACTATTTCTACTAAAATATTTTATTGCTGTTTCAATAGTCTGTTGTTTTGTTATCTCATAATGATGTTG
>JAATVK010000166.1 GCA_014523485.1 Nitrososphaerales archaeon TH5894 | reverse complement strand
TTCCCGTACCAGGGGGTCCGGTGACAGGAACTGTTTTTTCTGAATTTATTCTATATCTTGCTGTCTTTTGCTCAAAATTTTCAATTCCATCAAAGGATGGAAACTTTCGACCAGTATTCATTTTGATAACAGTCTATTCATATTAAGTAATCCCCTTCTTTTCATATCTATAATATTCTGCTCTTCTTGCCTAAAACTTCTTTTCTTTAATACTAAATCATCAGCATAGGAAGATAGTCTAAAGAAACTATCAAGAAATTTCATTGATATTAATCCACTACTAAAATTAAATCTATCAATAGTAAGAGGTGATTTATCTCTGTTATCGTACAAAAGATAATACAAATCATCTCTGTAAAATTCTAGTGTGATTGATTTTCTATCGATATCAATTGCTCTTATAACTGCATTAGGATTACTTCCTAAATTTGGAGTACCATCAGAAATAGTCACATGTTCACCTACACTAAAATCTAAGAATTGACCAAAATATTCATCACCTAGCAAAGTTATTTTTTGTTTCTCCGCATCAATTGAGGAGATATCAATATACAAATTTGTAATGGCATATCCTTCCCTTTGTCTTTTCTCTGCCGATTGTAAAACTACATATGCCTTCCATCGATCATCAAGTGAAACCTCTTCCCTTATTCTTTTCGAAAGACGAAATTCTATGTTTCTTTTTATTCTTTCATCTTCTGTTAATGCATTATTACCAACAAATGCCCAATTTAAGCATCCTTCTCGCAATGGGCATTTAGGACAAAAACCAGTAATTTGTGGAGAGACCTCAGACTTCCAAATTTGTATATATTTGTCTATTACTTTGTATACTTTTGTAAAATCAAATTTTTTTCTATTACCATCTTTATCAGCAAATTGCCATGTATATTTAGGAGGTTCTTTGAGATTTAATGTTTGCATGAGTAAAAGAGCCTCAGCATCTGCCTGAAGATTCCAAATAGTAGTTCTTGGTCGATAATTGCCTGTTTTTATTTGTACTATTTCTACTGATTCTTTTTCTAAATTAACTAAATCTTCTGCAGTTACATATGAATTTAAATGTTCAATTCCATTATAGTTCTTACTTCCTTTTTCTCTTTGTTTATTCGAAAGCTTAATTTTAACTAAATCGAGTCTCCCTTCGAGTGGAATTTTTATATTACGAATTGTAAATTCGGGTCTAAAAATGATTTGCTTGTTCTCTTCCTCTTCCTCTTTTGCAAATAACTGATGCACTAATCTTTCAGCTCTAACTTCCAAATCATCTAGGATAGAAGGTAAAGGATTTTCTATATTAGAAAGCATAAAACGTTTCCAATTGATTTTGATATCTCTTTCCGCATTCCTAAGAAAAATTTCTTTAGCTTTAGATTTTTTTGTGGCAATATTTGTAGAAGAATTGATGGTATTATTACTACCATTTTTTAATGATTCTGTAATCTCCATTATAGATCTTAAAGTGATTCTATGAATTGCATTACCTATTACTCCTTCAGCAGTAAAATTATTATCTGATTCCATGCCAAAGAAAGAGATATTATAAGCTGCCCGCTCACAGAGGCCTATATTAGCTATGGCACTTATCCTAGGAAGTACTAATGGATTTATTTTTCTTATAACATCTTTGGAAGTTAAAGTATAATCATTGTCAATATCTTTATGAAACCTATCTAGCTTGGGAACATTTTTATTTGAAGAATTAAAATTAAGAACCTGATAATCTGAATCAACATTCTTGATATTATTTGTATTAAGTATATTATTAGGATTGAAATCCCATTTTGAATGATTATTGATCAATCATTCCTTCCTCTGAGAATCTTTTCATTATTATTAATTTTTAATGAATTATCATAAATTGGGAGTTTCGAATCTGTGACATGAGCTATTTCTTGGGTGATAAAGTCTTCAATTTTGATATATGATGCTTTTGGTTGTTTGACTTTATATAGTTGTTTTATTATATTGATAGTTTCTTCAATAAACCACTTTATTATGACAAAATTTTCATAGTTAATATTTGCTCTGCAACTGATAACTCCTTGATCATTTATACTAATCTTTGGTACAGACTTTCTGAATTTAATTCCTGCTATGCCTATTGGTGGTTTAAGTGTAATATTTTCTATGTGGTCACCATTAATAATACGGTTTTTTATTTCATCATTAACCTCTTCTAACCTTAAATCGTACTTTCCTCTTCCTGAATAATTAGCTGAGATTGTTTTACCTCCTATTTTTATAGAAGTTGTCTGACTTTCGTTTGTAGGCCAATAATCATAAAGTGAGAGAAGTAATTGCTGCATAATAGAATCTGACTCATTATATACAAAATCCCAATTCTCATTAATTTCCACAAATCCTATAATTTTTAAATAGTCTGCAAGGAAGTCACGAGCTTGGTCTACAGTTTTAACTTTACAAACTAAAATTATTTTACTATTTGCAAATGTACTTGCATCAATAATATACTTTAACTTTTGAGCTTTAATGGTTGTAGTCTGTTTAGTGACTGTGCCTAATTTTTCTTTACCAGTTACATTCTGAATTATGTTTCCATCAATAATTTCATAATAAGGAACTACCACAACTTGATTTAAAATAGAAGGAATAGCATAACCTGATTGATAGTTATTAGGTTCAAAGTGAAAAGGTTCTTTTAAAAGCTGCTCTGTAAAGATTTTAAATGAAGAATCAAAATTAGAGCTATCGTAATTATAGATGTTATTTTTATTTATATGTTTAATATAACTAGCACTAGAAGGTGAGATATGACTAATTCTAAATGGAAAAATAGACGAAAATTCTATTTCATCTTCTTGATCATTAAAAGTCCGCAATTCTTATACATCTCCAATGGTTTGATCAATATTTACAATTTCATTAATATCAGATTCATTTCTTGTTTCTATTTCTGCTAAACCTAAATCTATTAGTTCTAATGCACATCTAATAGGTTTTTGTATAGTATAATATACCCTAAGACCTATGCGGTCTTGCTGTATTACATTTTCATTTACCAAATCCTTGAAATGATAAGCAAGAGTAGATCTTGCCATATTTGAGAATTGAGATATGATTTTTTTTCGCTCAGCTCTTTCTCCATCAATATAATACTGTCTTAGAATTTCAACTAGAATCTTATATTTAGTTCCATCTAAATTTAAGTTTCGATCTATTATTTTTTTGGCTAAAGTAAATCCTTCAATATCTGCTACCCTTTTAATTAATTTTCTTTCTATTTTGTTGCTACTGGCTTGATAGGCAGTCTTTAAGCATGATAGAATAAAGAAACTTGTTAACCCTGGTAATCCAAACGAGTAATTAACTATTTGGTTCAAGGAATAATCATCAAAGAATTTTAAATGTTTAGTATTTGATTTTAATGTATTTTTTGGAGATTCTAAAATAATTTTTTTTATATCATCTTCTTCCCTTATACCAAGCCAGAAAACATCTCCAAATATTTTGCTTAATCTTTCATTATTTATCACATAAGAATATGTTACATTTGTAATACAGTATATAAAAGTAGGAACTTTAAATCCATCTAACTTTATTGCATTACAGTACTGTACCGCATGCGAAATGAAGGAATCAGCATCATCAACAAGAATTATCCTACTATTTTGAAAATCAACTTCTTTTACCCACTGTTGAAAATTATCAATTCTATCAAAATGATCGTCATTTCCATCTTCCTCGGTTGTAAATCCAGACCAGCTATCTTGTGCATTAACATATAGAGAGAAATTATCATTAAACCCTTTATTTAGGAAATTTTCAATTATTTTTAGGATGGTTGATCTACCTGAGCATTCCGGACCTACTAAAATAAGATGTCTTTCATTTTTATGACATGCACCTATTCTTTCCGCTAATTTATTTATGATTACTCTGGTACTTTTAACGATCTGTCTTTGATTTGTTATTAAAAAACTTGAATCAAATGGGTTACCAATGAAGTCAAAAAATTCGAAAAAGTTTGACTGTGATTGTCCTCTTATTACACCACGATTAAATGCTTCTTTGACCGTTAAATCTAGACTTTCATCATCTTCTACTGGTTCAGACAATTTGATTTTTTCGACTCTCTTGACTTTATAGAACTAGATACTTATAAAAATTTCTATAATAATGCTCTCCTTTTTATAGGATTTAATTTTTGAGTATAGAAGATTTAGACATTTCCATTATAGACATTGATTTCAACAGAATTTGAATTAGCAAAGGAATTGAAGATTCAAACTTTTTATATTTACATACTTTTACAGCCATTTTAATTGCCAAAATGGTTTTAGAAAAAAATGTCTGGTTTTTATGAGATATTGAGGATGATAGCAGTAATTGTATAGTTTTCTGTTTTATATCCTGTAGATTTATCTATATATTTCATAATGGACTAGTTCATTAATGGGTAAGCGATTCTTTCTTTTACCCGTCAAATTCTTTTTCGCTGGATATCCAAAACCTACTACTACAGTAATATTCATCTGTTCTGGGATATTGTAGTCTTTTCTAAAATTTTGTTCTCTTATACCTGTAAATAACCCTGAACCGACTCCAAAATTCCATGCTGCTAATTGCATACTCTGCAGTACTCTTCCTGCATCGATCATATGATAATTGTACTTAGGGTTAGTGAGGACTATTATTGCAAAATTCGCCTCCGTCACCCATTTTCCGCTTGTACTATCCTCTGCCAGTTTATTGAGATTATGTTTATCTTCTACAACTATAAAACGCCAGTGCTGAGTGTTAAGACCCGTACCTGTTAGTCTAGCTGCTTCAAGTATCTTTTCTCGTATTTCTATAGGTACTTTTTGTTTACTATATTCTCTTATGTCAAGCTTAGTTGCTATACAATCAAAAGTATCCATGCTTCTAATACTAACTAATTCACTACAAACATCTTAAATATTTAAGAAACTAATTATGAGATGAACTAAACTAATAAATAAGATTTTAATTAACTAGAATTAGAAATGTTATAAATATTAATTTCAAAAATAAAGATATTCCATTATTGAGATAAATACAAGTGCTTATTTTAGTTAGGGTTTTGAGAGGATATGAAGAAATTACATATAGTAAAGAACAAGGTTTTATAATAATTACACAAAAGGTATAGGAAATAAAGCAAATCTATACGACTTAATAGTTGAAAATAAATTCAATTTTCCAAGATGTGACAAACTTTAGTATACAATAGTTTTACAGATTTTTTAAAAAAATTCAATTAAATATATTTATAATATTATATAAACAGCAACAAATTGAATACTAGATAAAATAAGATTTTATTATTGGTTATCATATATATTTAAGAACACAAAATTATGTCAAAAATTAAATCAACTTATATTATATAATATTATCAAATATTTTACAATTAAAAGGAACTACATTTCAATGAATTTTTTCATAGTTCCTTAGAATAGTTATATAAGAAATAATTAAAAAATTAAAAACTGATTATTATATAAATAAGATTTAATGTCATCTATTGATAATAAAGGAGAAAATGAATATAGTGATGATGAATCAAATATTGTGGGAAAATCTGGAGAAGACGGAGGAGAACAAGTTTCAGACAGAATAAAAAAAGAAATCAGAAAAGATACGGATGTGATAACTCAAGATAATACGGACCTTATTGATAAGTTTGAAGAAAAATAGGTGTAATTAAAGATTTTTCATAGTGTATTTCAAATCTTAAGATTATGACAAATTCCATAATCATATTCTTTCTTCAGTCAATATACCCAATATAATAAATTATTATTCCTGTCTAACCCATTTAAAAAATATGAGCTATTATACAAACTAGTGTGACTAATTTAATTATAATTAATCAATTTAATCATCAAACTTTATTATAATATAAAATATGTATAATATAAAAATCAATCAACCAACGGTAAAGAAACCACCTATAACGCCTTCCAAACCAAAATCACCATTAGAAAGAGGAGGTAGAAAATATTGATTCCTATAAATGAAGAATTACTGGTTAATGCTATTGAAAAAGTTAGCAAGAACGTAGTTAATATTGCAAGTGTCAGAATGGTAACTGATGAACTCTTACGTATATTTCCAATTGAGGGTGTAGGATCAGGTATTGCAATTGATAATCAAGGTCATATTCTTACAAATTATCATGTAGTAGATCATGCTAGAAGATTAAAAGTAACTCTATATGATGGAAGAGCATTCAATGCTAAAGTAATAGGAACAGATAAACTTACGGATCTCGCAGTTTTAAAAATTGAACATGATTCTAATAATTCCAGTAGTAATACTTCTAACAATTCTGACAATAAAGCAATAGATTCAATTCCTTCTGCGGAATTAGGAGACTCTGATAATCTAAAAGTTGGTCAAATAGTTATAGCAGTAGGCAATCCTTTTGGATTGACAGGAGGGCCTACAGTTACAACTGGAATTATTAGTTCGTTAAATAGAAATATTGAATTTGAAGATGGAGTATTAGAACTGGTTCAAACGGACGCAGCTATAAATCCTGGAAATTCCGGGGGGCCTTTAGTAAATATTAATGGTGAGGTAATTGCAATCAATACAGCCAAAATACCTTATGCCCATGGAATAGGATTTGCTGTTCCAGTTAATACAGCAAAAACAATATTACAACAACTTATAGAAAACGGAAAGGTTAATCGTCCATGGTTAGGTATTACTACTATCAAGATTAATAGTAGAATCGCAAGATATTATCGATTACCAACTAATGAAGGAGCATTAGTTGTAAAGGTAGAAGAATATAGTCCAGCATCCGATTCAGGAATAAGGCCTGGAGATATTATTGAGGAAATTGATGAAAAGAGGATAGAAGAAATAACAGAGCTTTCATCTCGAATCAAGCATAAGAATGTAAATGAGCAAACTTTATTATCTGTAAATAGATATGGTAGACGATTTACTATTTCAGTGACATTGGAGAATCAACCATAACTATTTTTTATCTTTCAATACAGTAAATATATTATTCTTTATATTTACTTAACAAATAGAAAGTTACTATACTGAATACTACTTACCAATTTATATATACTTACATTAATATAGTTAATATGATATGTGAATTAAAAATACAAACTAATAAAAAATCTGAAAATCTAAATAATAAAGATAAGAGCAATAATTCTATTTTTGCGGAAGCATTAGACAACCAGAAAGTTTATGAAGATGACTTTATATCTGTTAATGATCTTCGACAGAGTGACATAGATATTCTAGAAATTTTATTTGATAATGAAGATGAAAACACGATAGCTACGTTTACATTTAATGGATTAAAGATTATATCTAATTTACATCAAGAAATTTTATCAAGATCTTTAAAACGTTTAAAAGAACTAGGATTAGTTGATAAAACAAAATCAGGATATAACTTCAATAAAAAAGGTAAATTTATTTTTTCAAGGTTTAAGAGTATATTAAATGAAGAAAGAAATAGTCAAACAAAATATACTCAAATTATTCAAGTATCTGTTCCTTTTCAAATCTCTAAACAACAAATAGTTCAGTATTTATCAGGGAAATATTTTGGTAGCTTAAGATGGATCGGGATGATTCAAAATATCAAAGGATATCAATTAAAATGGAAGGATATAGAAAATTTTATAGAAATAGTAGTCTATTTATCTCACAATAATATCATAATAGAAACAAATGATGACAATCCATTGAATATATCTAAAGCTTTTAGTTATTCTATAAGAATTATAGAATCAATTGGTAATATAGGAATGAAAAATAATTTATTCATATATCCCATAAATAATAAGGATATTAATAAAATAACGAATTAATATTAAATAAATTAATCAAATGAATCATCTATCCCAATAGAATATGATTATACAGAGAAAGGACTAAATTTGTAATCAATTATAGATAAGATGGCAATTTATTCTAGGTAATATAGTAGTAAAGACATTTTCAAAGATGGTAAACTAAGAGAATTCAAAGGATTCTGCTAACAGAGAAAGATATAAGTTTTGAACCAAAAAGACTTAAAAAATAAAAATGAGTCAATATATATAACAACTTAGAATGATCAATTGATGTTTACTTATGAGGATAATGTGAATTCTATAGAATATGCTTTAAAAGAACTAGATAAAAGTATATCGAATATTTTCGTTTACACAGACATAAAAAAATTCAATAAACCAATTACCGTTATTCAAGGTTTAAATGATAAAGATTTGATAAGAACAATCTTACGAGAATTAAAGAAGAAGATTGGTACGGGAGGGACATTCAAAAATGGAATGATTATTTTACAAGGTAATCATCAAGAATATGTAAAAAAATACCTTATGACTAACAATATAATGATAGAATAAGAAATAATAAACTAAATAGTTAATTGTTAAATCGTGAGATTTGAAATTAAAGAAATATTAATTATTTTATCTTATTTTTGTGACTTTCTATGCATTTGTAAGTCTATATTCATCTAATTAGTTAATATATATTATGATAAAAGAATTAGAAAAAGTTATTCCATTGAACTCAATGAAATGGAACGAAATAGTTTTAAATTCATACATTCCAGTTTTAGTTGATTTTTGGGCGGAATGGTGTGGCCCTTGTAGAATGGTAGGTCCAGCCGTAGAACAATTAGCTCAATCTATGGAAGGGAAAATAAAAGTGTCCAAACTTAATGTTGACCAAAATCAAGAAATTGCAATGAAATACAATATTCAATCTATACCTTCATTAGTATTATTTAAAAATGGCAATGAAGTAGCAAGAATTGTTGGACTTTTTTCAAAAGAAAAATATGAGACATTTGTAAATAATGCCTTAAACGTATAACCAAATCTCTAAAATAAATTATTTTTTATTAATATAAGTCAAAAATATTATTGTTTTTTATAGTTATTTTAAGAGGTTTGGTTTGCCTTTGACATATTCATAAGTGAATAAAACAAGGTATTATACTGTATCTAATTAGATTTATTAATTGTACTATCCTTTTTTCCTTTTTTTATATCTTTTTCAATATCATAATATTCTTTCTGAGATATCCATTGTTTTTTTCTAAAAAATATAATTAATACTGCAATGATTATTCCCATAATAACTAAAACCATCATTAAGCCAGAGGGCAGACTAAAGAAATTAGTTAAATCTATTCCATTCATTCCATAAAAACCAGTAATAAAAGTTAACGGCAAAAGTATAACAGAAAATATTGTTAATGTTTTTATTGTATCATTCATTTGCAAAGATACATAAGCAAGGTATATGTTTTTGGTTCTTAGTTTCTGATTCCTGTTGTGAATAAAGTAAAAAATTAAAAATCTCTCTTATTTTCCAGAAATACCTTCTAAGAATAATTAATTGATGTGATAACCCCCCTCTAGATTTACTAATATTTTCTTAGAAGGTTGATACAGAGATTTTTCTTCTAAATCAGTCATTGCTATTTCTATTGCCGTAAGTACGTGTTCATATTCTTCGACAATTATTGTCAGGATATTGTAGTACAAGATGTCAATAGGAGATTCAATTACTATTTTATCATTTTCAAATATTTGTTGTGTCTTCTCTTTAAGATTAATTTGAGACGAATGAATTGTTATTAACCAATTTGTGCCAAAAAATAGGTAAACCGCTTCTGTTTCTAATGTCTGTAAAGTTTTGAACTTTATGTTTAGTAGTATAGTAAATATATAACTTTCTAAAACACGTATTTGTGGTTTTTTAACGCCACTAGAGTATTGTTTTAAAATATTAGCATCAATAGCAAATGTTTCTTGAATATTAGAAATTTCTTCGGAAGTAGGATTTTCTAAATCCACCCATATTTGGTACCCATTTTGTAAATCTGTTTGAGAAATGTGTTTTTGTTGTCTGACTCCGGATTTGTCATACGTAATAATATAACGCATTAGTCTTATTGTTTTATTAATCTATTATCTTTAAATATAAAGATATAATTTAATAAAGAAAAGTAATGAAAGAAATACCTAGAAAAATGTAAAATTAAACACTATTGACATATCAATAATTAACGAATTATTGTATTTAATAGGCATTATTCTTTGTAAATATACTTTAATGAATAATTTTAAATTGTTTAAAGGTCACAATATTGCTAGTATATATTGCTGTAGGTGGAAAAGATTACTAATATTCTATATAACAATTTTATACATGGTAATACTATTCCTGCTTTTGCAAACAACAACAGCAGCAGCAAAAAAGAGGCGATGTAGTTAAAGAGGTCAGACTATGACATCACAAGTTTCCCTCTAATTAGACATGATAAAATATATAATATCCTTTAATATTCAAAAACAATAATTTACCATTTTATAATAAATATATCAAAAATAATCAGGAGGGTTTATTAAAAATGGAAAGAAACAAAAAAATCTGGATGAATTTAAAATAATAAAAGATAGTAATTGAATATAATAATAAATAATTTTATATCTTCTTAATTAACTAACTTATTTATACAAAGGTTTTTACATTATCTTGTATCTGACTGAAAGTTTATAGAACCCTGGGATAATAGTAAATTATTGTAAAGTAGATTATTGTATTTATTATATAATGTTCAACTTAATCATTCATCTTTTCCAATTGAAATACATATTATACAAAAATAGCTAAAAAAAAGAGAAATTCTATTTATTAAATTTCCTTTTTTATTGTAATTATTAAATGGATATATAAAATTTTTATCGTTAAATAATAGAAATTAGTAGAAGAAAATAAAGAACATTTCTAACCTAGTTATAAAATATATACTTTTCATTATTTTTCGTATTCAAGTATTTAATATCAAAATATGCTTGAGTTTAATTGTCTGTTAATTGGAATATATTTTTGCCTACGTGTTGACTAAAAATTTAAATTTGAAATTAACACAAGAACTATTTATTTAATTTTTTACAACTTCATTACTATTAATGAAAATACCGCAGCTCTCGGAAGAGGATTTGAAACTAGTTTACTGTATTTCTTATATGCAAGTAAATAGATTCATTTATTATTGGTTATTAGATGTTATAGCCTACAAGTAAATAAGAGATAATATCGACTATAACAGACGGAGGATTCTTTACAACATTCGGACTTGATCTGATGTGAAAGTACGAATTGACCTAATCAAACAATCCATATATGGTTTTGGCTTAACTTTATGTGAGTATTTATATTGTTTAAAACCGAAGAAATATCATATTTGGTGGTGTATTATTCTTTTTACTTTTATATTACTAAAAATTGTTTAAAAGATTTTCTATCTGAAATTATACTCATATTGTAAATCACTCTACTGTTAAACTCCCTGTCATGTACGGATGTACCATGCAATAGTATGGATGTGTTCCTGCATCAATAGTTGATGTATCTAGTTCAGCTGAATCACCACCATTTATTATACTAGTATCAAATAGCTTGCCAGAATTGGGGTCAGATCCACTTTCACCATTGGTAACAGTATGGGGCATAGTATCTACATTGTCAACAAGTATTTTATCACCTTTTTTGACTGTTAGTGCGTCAGGGTCATAATCTGGGCTTCCTTGTATGGATGAACCTTCAAGGATTGTTAATGTAACACCTTCTGATGCTGCTGCGGGTGTTGATTGTGCTTCTTGAGTTGATCCGGATGTAACATTTCCGGAGGATTCAGATATAGTAGTATTTGTTGATGATTGTGTTGTGGTTGTTGCTTGGCTACTTTGTGAGGTGGAAGTTGGTGCTCTATTTGAATCCAATACCTCACGAAGAGAAGGAGGGACTTCACTAGTGTCACTACTATCTTCACCTTCTACAGGTGGCAGATTATATTTTTCTCTAAGTGTTTCTTGCTGATTTGATAAAACTTGATTAGAAAATGAAGGTCCTATATATCCGAATGAAGCCCATAATATATAAATAATAACAAGTGACAAAGCCATAACTCCTATTGGAATTCCATAATCTTTTATTTTTTTTAATTTATCAGGTGATTTCTCTGGTAATCCCTTTTCATTATTGCTCACTCATTAAATTAAAAACAAAAGGTCATATTAAGATTGTTTGTACAATTAATATAATAAAATAAAAAAATCAGGAATTAAATAGCTATTTTATAAATTAACCGTATATATTACAATATTATTCATAATAGTATAGTAACGAAAACCGATATATATGATGGTATATAAAGTATAACTAGACGAAAATATGTATTTTGAGGTTGTAATAGAATGAAAAATAGAAGTAGGACAGAAATAGTTGGTAATATCCTTGACTCAGCCAATGGCGGAGCAACTAAGACAAAAATTATGTATAAAGCTTTTCTAAGTTATGGGCAATTAAAGGAATATCTTTCTGTTTTGACAGAAAACAATCTAATAGAATATCTGGATGGGACTCAAACATTCAAGACTACAGAAAAAGGATTAAACTATCTCAAAAAGCATAACGAGATGCAAGAATTATTACAAACTACTACTAAAACACAATAACAGTCACAGTATTCAGAATCACTAACTGATCGTATGAGATCTAATTGAATAGATTTTTTTCCATTACATTACAATTATAAATTAATAGCAGTTTTCTTTCCGTATGTATTTGATGCTCCTAATGTTTTATAAGTAACGGTGTATTGTCAAGTTCTTAGCAACACTTCCTAACATAGTAGTGCTAAATTAGATTAGTGAAGTTGATAAGTGAATGTGTATTATGATTTATCGTTGCTAATTTTTATCTAGTATTTACTATGAAAAATGATATATCATTTGTGTCTAGGATTTTAATATAGTTTTTGTTTTTCTACTTTTTCTCTCATTATTCATTTTTAAATCTAGAAAAATATGGTTAGACTAACTGATTAAGTGATAAATTGATAAATTAAAATACTCACAATAATAAAACCATAGCCTGTATATATGTATGTATAAGACCTTGACAGAGTATACACATATACATAAACACACACAGGCTATGGTTTATGATAGGTTTCCCAATGTAGTGGATTGTAATATTAAACATATCCAAGATATTTAAAAATCGGTAAACAAGGTTAACAATCAATTATGTAATTTAAATTGATATTTTCATTTTCCTACGCTTCAAAATTAGCTATAAATTATATTGATAGTACTAATTTACAATTTCAAATGAATCTACCATTCTTTGTATAGTTGGCCAAGTTAAGGGGTACAGATGTTCACTTACTGTATTTACAATTAAGTATAATTTATTATCTTTAATAGTCCATATCTGTGCAGCTGTGAATTTTCCATTTGGATCAGAAGCATTGAAGATAAAGTTATATCCAGGATTATCACCTAGCTTGACATTTCCTAACTTTAGAAGATTAAAATCAGGATATATTATTCTATGTTGGTTAATTCCTTCACTTGCAAAATCTGTTAATGTTCCGACGGTTTTATTTGCCACTATAACCATTAACACTGGGTCATTATTAGGAGGAGAACTAAAAGTTACAACATTTATTTGTTTATAACGGTCGTTGCCAATAGCAGAACTTGGCTCAGTCTTTAGCCAATTAGCAGGATATTCAATTTTTATCCCATATTTTGAGTTTTGGTATGTTTCAAATTTCTCTACATTAGTGATATTAGATTGATTAGGAGTAAGAATATTGAAATCTTCTTTCTGTCCTTCTGCATTATGCCAAATATTAGAAGATAATGTAATAGATAGTATAAATATTACCATTAATGAAACAATGATAAAATTATTGTTCACATCCATTTTTAGAAATTACATTATTTATTGTTAATGATTGAAAAATTTTATTATATGGATATGATTTAATTGAGTAAAAAATGAATATTAATGTTTATTCGGAAACCCTACAATACAGTATTTGTAATAGTAAGTTTATATCTTAGTCTAATTTTTGTAGGAGATATTAGAAACTTTATCAGTTTATCATTCATTTTTTATAATGATAACTGAAGTTCATGGTTATCTTGTTTAAATGTATACTTAAAAGTAAGGATTAATTTTCTTCTAATATTATGTATAATTTAGATAGAATGCCAATACGTATCAAGAGTAGTTGATTATCCTTCCTCCTTGCAAATTTAGTATCAACTGATAGTTCTCTTTAATTTAGATATATAAATTGAGTTATGTTATTATAATTAATGATTAAATGAATATTAAATTAATATAATTTGTTCTCTTTAATTAATATGTCACCTCAATAGATTTTAGCTAGTCGGTTTCACTATAAATATACTAATCAAGATTAACTTTAAACTATTAAAGAATATTTGATAATCTAATACTTCATCTCATAGAGGAGATTTATAATAAATTAGCCTAAGCAGATATCTATTTTTCATGTCAAAAAATATTCTAATACATAACCAAGTTTACAATATAAAAATAAAGTCAAAGAATGTTCCCTTTAATTAAGCCAACTTATTCTATGATTTTACGTCTCAAGATTATGGTCTTTAAAAATAGAATAGCAGTAATAGAAGTAAATTGTATGACTACAATTTCGCAATACCATAAATTGACAAAACTGATAGAAAAATCTTCCACGAAATGAATGAAATTTTTCCATTGATGGTAGTATGTTATAAAGTCCAAAGTAATTGATTTTTTATTATCTTTATAAATATACCATATCAAAATCTAATATAATGTTGCTTTAAATGTTGTTTTTTTAAAATTGAAAGGAAATAGAACTATTTAATAATAAATTAAACATTTAATATAGTACTAATGGGGTTTCTTTAAAATATCAAATAATAATAATAATAATTACATATTGTTGGTCGATGATGAAAAAGACGTTCTTGATCTATTTAATGAATATTTAAAATCGAACGGTTATAACATCATCTCGTTTGATAATCCAGTTAACGCATTAGAATATTTTTATAAAAATACAAACAATTGTTCTGTGGTTATTACGGATTATAGAATGCCGCAAATGTCAGGCTTAGATTTTTTAAAAAAAATAAGAGAAAAAGATACTGATCATAAAATAAAAACAATAATTGTTAGTGCATATACTAAAACTGATATTCCGTATGAAATATCCTATATTATGAAAATCGACAAAATATTAGAGAAGCCTGTATTTCTTGATGAATTAAAAACAGAAATACAAAAATTGATAGTGCATCATTAATTTACATTTACTATCATCTATAATTTTCTATTTGAATTACAATATAAATTGATAACAGGGTGTGTTTTTATATGATATATTCTATCCTATACTGACAGTATACATTAGTGTATCAAATCTTCATATGCGAAGTAATTCATAATTTAATTTTTTATCTAAAAGTCAAGCCATAGACCACCTTTCTCTGGGGAGAGATGTAGAAGGCTATGGCCTACTAACAAATCTTATAGTTGGTCTATCCATAAGATTGTTGTATTATTCAAATCGATATTATAGTATTTAATAATTTGAAATAATTTATTAATTATCATAGTAGTCTTCTAAGGAATATTTATCATAACAATAGAAGGCTATCTATCTATGGAAATGTTGAATTTTTTATTGCTGTAGGAGTTAATAGATTGCTACTATTCTCTATAAGAATTGGAGATAATTTTATTAATTATCATAGCCTGAACTGAACTTTAAAGATAAAAAAAATATAGATCGAAAGGTTAAGCAAGAATATATTTGATTATTACTATCTAAAAAAAGTAAATCTTAGTAATATTTTATACCAATACAATAACTATAATATTGATATATAACAAATTTCAAAAATTTCTAAATTGAATAGTATCTCTTCCTAAGATAGAAATAACATGTCTTTTGACTTGGGTCGCCGCAATAAACCGGATAAAGAATATTCTCATGATATTAAAAAGTCCATTACAGATAAAGCTGATTTAGAAGAGATTAATAAAATAAATGAGATGTTAAATCCAGACGAAAAAGTATTACTTGTTGCAAGACAATCCAAAATAAAGCCTGGGGGCTCATATTTTACACCCAATACCATCTATGCGACAGACAGAAGAATAATAATAAGAGATCCATATATGCTTGGTATAAAAGCAAATGTAGTGGATATTCCTTATGATATAATTACAAGTTTAAAGCTGGAAAAAGGATTACTATCATCTACAATACGTTTTAAAGCTTCTGGATTAATGAGCTCAACCAAATTAGGGATGATGGATAGTATAATCGAAGGTGAAGATGATCAAACAGGTGTAATAGAAGCTATTCCAAGAGATAAGGCAGAAGATTTGTTGGAAATAATTCGTTCAGGAATGAATGATGGTCATAGATCAGAACCAACAAAAAAAAATATATCCTCCAAATTGGTTGAAACCAAAGATTATAGTCCCTCGTCTAATCAATCAGTATTAATTGCAGATGAATTACAGAAACTTGCAAAATTGAAAGAAGAAGGAATACTAACTGAAGAAGAGTTTAATCAAATGAAACAACATTTAATTAGAAATATTAAAAGATAGTTAGTGTAAATTTCTGAATCTAATTTAACTATTCAATATATAATTTTAAAAATGCAAGTTAAGATTATTACAATTAATATTTTTTAATTAATTATATAATACTATGAGTTTTCTTTTTCCATTACAAGATTTGCTCTAATCATTATAATTGCTAATTTTCGCCTATAATATTGAAGATCTGAAAAACCAGTTAAACATCTAATAGAAGAAAGATGATATTTTAAACACAAAAGAATAAAATTTTATATTATATCTCTAAATACTAAAAAGTTTCATATAGATATATACATTTTACAATAACGAAATTTTAAAATTACAAAAGACAATAAATATTACTCAAATAGAAAAAAGTAGTCTTATTGATTGATGGTACAACAATCAAAAATTCTCAATAAAATAAATAAAAACAAGGTCTATTATTATGGTAATCCTATAACTAAACTCGGAGAACAGTACAAGTTCTCAAATGGAGTAGAAGAAGATGGATGGTTTCTCTCCCATTTTTTCTTAAATGTGCAGTGAAAATTTATATAATAAAAGAAATAAGATGATATTAAATGTGAGATTA